>NZ_QUCG01000003.1:0-128936 GCF_003473645.1 Prevotella sp. AM23-5
TGTACACAGATTTTAGACCTGTTCGGTCTGGAATGATGCAGATCTTTTTCTCTGCTTTTCCTTTTTCACAGAATCAAAATAAAAAACTGGACCAACCTTAAAGGTCAGCCCAGTTTGATATGGAGAGTTTATTTGTTTCTACGATGATTACGTGTCTTCTGCTTCGACTTCTTTGTTTTCTTGGAAGAAGTACTAGTTGCAGGTTTTTCCTTGCGTACAGGAGCAGAATCGCCGGCTAGGGCGAAATCCAACTGCTTCTTCTCCAGGTTGGCTTGCGCCACCTTGATGCGGATAGCATCACCTAATTGGTACTTGTTGTGATGACGACGACCAATCAGACAGAAGTTCTTTTCATCGAAGTCGTAGTAATCGTCTGCGATGTCTCGCATCGGAATCATACCTTCACAATGGTTCTCATCAATGGTTGCATAGATGCCGTAAGAAGTGATACCGCTGATGTGGGCATCGAATTCCTCACCTAGCTTATCGCCCATGAATTCTACCATCTTATATTTGATACTGTCTCGTTCTGCATTCTGTGCAATCTGCTCCATGTCGGAGCAATGCTCACAGAGTTCCTCGTAATGCTTCTCGTTGGCACTTCTGCCGCCTTGTGCATACTTGGTGAGCAAGCGGTGTACCATTGTATCCGGATAACGGCGGATCGGCGAGGTGAAGTGAGTGTAGTATTCGAATGCCAGGCCGAAGTGACCGATGTTGTGGACGGAATACTTTGCCTTCATCATTGCACGGAGAGCTACCATCTGGATGAGGTTGTTCTCAGGCTTGCCTTCGCAGTCAGCCATCAACTTGTTCAGGCTTCTGGCTGTGGCGCCCTTGGTGCCCTCAGTTTTCATCTTATAGCCGAACTTCACAACGAATTCACGCAGGGTCTCCAGCTTCTGTGGGTCTGGATTGTCGTGAATACGGTAAGGAAGCGTCTTTGGCTTCTTTCCCTTTTTCACCTTTCCGATACTTTCAGCCACCGTACGGTTGGCTAGGAGCATGAATTCCTCCACGAGTTTGTTGGCATCCTTGGAGCGCTTGTAGTAGCAGCTGATAGGCTTGCCTTTCTCGTCAATATCGAAATGCAGTTCCTCTCGGTCGAACTTCACGGCTCCATTCTTGAATCTTGCAGCACGAAGTTTCTTTGCCAGTCTATCAAGGGTGATAAGCTGGAGGGCATTTTCACCCTGGTATGGATGCTCTTTGGTTTCTGCCGGTGCAGGTTCGCCGGTAC
The DNA here is from genome assembly GCF_003473645.1 of Prevotella sp. AM23-5. NCBI lineage: Bacteria > Pseudomonadati > Bacteroidota > Bacteroidia > Bacteroidales > Prevotellaceae > Prevotella > Prevotella sp. AM23-5. The sequence goes on from NZ_QUCG01000003.1 coordinate 1,241, forward strand.
CATCAATCACGCCATTTGCTTCTAGGAGTTCCTGTACCTCTTCATATTTATATCGGCGGTCGCTCTCGATGACGGTATGCACGATGCGGTAGTTCTTGACCTCGGCATTGTTGTCGAGTTCAAAGATGACGCTGTATGCCAGTTTTTCCTCGTTAGGGCGAAGCGAACAGATGAAGTTGCAGAGACGCTCAGGGAGCATCGGGATGGTGCGATCTACGAGATAGACAGAAGTGGCACGCTTCACGGCTTCCTTGTCGATGATGCTGCCCTCCGTGACGTAGTGTGAAACATCAGCGATGTGGACACCCACCTGCCAGTTGCCGTTCTCCAATCTCTGAATACTCAAGGCATCGTCGAAGTCTTTGGCGTCTTTCGGGTCGATGGTGCAGGTGAAAACCTTTCTGAAGTCTTCTCGCTCCTTGTAGTCCTGCTCTGTGATTTCTCCTGAAATCTTGTTGGCAGCATCCTCTACGTTCTTCGGATACTTGTAAGGCAATCCATATTGGGCGAGGATAGAGTTCATCTCTACATCGTTGTCACCCTTCTGTCCGAGGATATCCACAACCTCACCGATAGGACTCTTGTTTTCTCCATCCGGCCATTCTATGATTCGTACCACCGCCTTGTCGTCGGTCTTTCCACCCTTCACCTTTCTTCTTGGAATGATGATGTTGTGAGCGAAGACATCGCTTGGTGTAACAAGGTAAGCCAGATCCTTGTCCACTTTCAATCTACCAACGAAGGTATCTTTTGCACGTTCCAGGATCTTGTTTACCTGTGCTTCCTTGATGTGGTTCTTTCGGCGTGCGAGGAAGGTGAATTCCACGCGGTCACCATTGAGCGCTCCCATAGAGTTGCGCTCAGAAACGAAGATAGGATTTTCTTCGCCGTCAGGAATGACGGAGTTCTTGCCATTTGCCTTTCTAACAAACTTACCCTCCATCACCTGCACGCTTTGGTTCAGGCGATACGAATTATCACTTACCTTTGCCAGATAGTCATCCCATGCCATTTCCTCCATGATGTCGATAGCCAGCATCTTGAGCGGATGCGTGGTGAGATGGAGGGAACGGAATATTTCTTTAAAGCTGAGCGTTTCGCCCGGCCTTTCGGCAAAGAATTGCTGCAGAATCTCAGTGAGCTGCGCCTTGTTCATTCTTTTGCCGCCTTTTTTACCTTTTCCCATAATTACGACTGTTATATGACTGTTTATAGTTTTATAAGGCAAAGAAACAAAAAAAATCGGAGAATACAAAGTTTCTTGGCATCTTTTTTTGTTTTTTATTAAATATGTAACAAAATAGGCCACTAATTTCTCCTTTCCTTCTATATCAAGAGTAGAAAAACGGTATATAATAAATAGTAGATAGAAAAGAGCGCTTTGTTTCTTTTTAAAGATGTTCATTGGTTTAGGATGTTACAATGCTGTTACAATTTGAAATATCCTTGCTTAATATTTCGTAATAAGCGGATTTCTTATTATATTTGCAATCGAAACGTAACAAACATTTCCACAAAAACAATTAATTATGGATACAAGTCAATATCTTGTGATTTTTTTTCAGATTCTCGGTTCTCTGGCATTGCTCATCTATGGTATGAAGGTGATGAGTGAGGCTTTGCAGAAGATGGCAGGATCCCAGTTGCGCCACATTTTAGGAGCGATGACTACCAACCGATTTACGGGAATGCTTACAGGTACCTTTATTACCTGTGCCGTTCAGAGTTCCTCTGCAACCACCGTGATGACGGTTTCTTTTGTGAATGCAGGTCTGCTCACCCTGGCCCAAGCCATTTCCGTGATTATGGGTGCCAACATCGGTACCACTTTTACGGCATGGATTATGTCGCTGGGTTATAATGTAGATTTAACCATCGTGGTTTTCCCTGCGTTCTTCCTCGGCATTATGCTGATATATAGCAAGAAACGCCGGTATTTTGGAGATTTTCTTTTCGGTATCGCCTTTCTCTTCTTCTCGCTCGTTCTGTTGAGCAGTGCAGGCAAGGCTCTCGATCTGGAGCATAATCCGGCAGTTATCGACTTCTTCGGTTCCTTCGATACGAAGAGTCATTTCACCATTGTCGTCTTCCTTTTGATAGGTACGCTTATTACCTGCATCGTACAGAGTTCTGCTGCGGTGATGGCGATTACCATCCTGCTCTGTTCTACGGGAGTGCTTCCTATCTATCTGGGTATTGCGCTGGTGATGGGTGAGAATATCGGAACCACTGCTACTGCCAACCTTGCTGCTTTGGGTGCCAATGCCCAGGCTCGTCGTGCGGCTTTGGCTCATCTGGTGTTCAATGTGTTTGGTGTCATCTGGGTTCTCTGCCTGTTTTATCCTTTCGTGGATTTCGTCTGCTCTATTGTGGGCTACGATCCTGATGGCGGTATGTCGGCTGCTCAGAAGGCGAAGTTGTTGCCTATCGTCCTGGCGATGTTCCACACCTGCTTCAATGTCTGCAATACGGGCGTACTCATCTGGTTTATTCCACAGTTGGAAAAGGTGGTCTGCAAGCTTATCAAGCCTAAGGCAGACAAGGAGGAGGAGGATTTCCGCCTGCGCTTTATCCAGGCTGGTATCATGAAGACACCGGAGCTTTCAGTTTTCGAGGCACAGCAGGAAATCGGCAGTTTCGGCGAGCGCATTCATCGTATGTTTGGTATGGTGAGAGAGTTGATGGATACCCAGGATGCCAAGACTTTCGATAAGCTCTATGAGCGCATCGAGAAGTATGAGGGCATATCGGATAATATGGAGATTGAGATAGCCAAGTATCTGGATCAGGTGAGCGATGCCCATCTGAGTGATGATACCAAGGCGAAGATTCGTTCGATGCTGCGTGCGATTTCCGAGATAGAGAGTATTGGTGACAGCTGTTACAACCTCGCCCGCACCATCAAGCGCAAGGGAGAGAACAAGGAGGAGTTCACTGCCAAGCAGAATGAGAATATCCATCAGATGTTCAAGCTGGTAGATGAGTCGCTTACTCAGATGAACTTCATGTTTGCTCACGACCGCCAGACGATCAATATGAACCATACCTATAATATAGAGACGGAAATCAACAACTTCCGTACTCAGTTGAGAAACCAGAACCTGGATGATGTGGACAACCATCTCTATACCTATGGTGTAGGAACCCTGTATATGGATATCATTCAGGAGTGCGAGAAGCTCGGCGATTATGTGGTAAACGTAGCCGAGGCACGTATGGGAACGAGAGCATCGGCATAATCAGCATTTCGATATAAAACAAAGTCGCCCTGTAAGGGCAAAAGCTTCTCTTTTTTAAAGCTTTTGCCCTTACAGGGCGACTTCCTTGCTTATACGTAACCCAGGGCGCAGCCCTGGGCTAGGAGCTTCTGCCCTTTCAGGGCGTGTGGAGCTTACTTGTGAAAGTTTAGCGTCTTATAATTATATCCTCTTCTGCGTTTTATTTCTCCAGGATCTCCTTCAGCTGCTTCATTCCTTCAGAAGCCCCCTTCATGATATGCTCAATCTTGTAGTAGCCGTTGGTGTTTACGGCACCTGGGTCTATCAGATAGATAGGAATGTTCGGCTTGGTGTATGCTATCAGGCCAGCGGCAGGATACACGTTGAGCGAAGTGCCGATGATGACGAAGATGTCGGCTTGCTGTACCGCCTCGGCAGCAGGCTCTATCATCGGAACACTCTCGCCGAAGAAGACGATGAATGGTCGCAGCAAGCTGCCATCGCCCGCCTTGGTTCCAGGTTCCACCTCACAGTCATTCTCCGGCAACTCCTTGATGTATCGATAGTCGTAAGGGTCGCGCGAAGAGCAGACCTTGGAGAGTTCTCCATGCAGGTGGATCACGTTCTTGGATCCCGCCTTCTCGTGCAGGTTATCCACATTCTGTGTAATCACCGTTACGTCGAAATCCTTCTCCAGATCCTTGATAAGTTTATGTCCCTCGTTAGGTTGAGCGGCATAGAGCTTATGGCGCAACATATTATAGAAGTTAGTTACTAGGGTAGGGTCAGCTTCCCATCCCTCGTGGGTAGCTATCTGTTCTACAGGATAGTTCTCCCACAAGCCATCATTTCCACGGAAAGTTTTGAAACCACTCTCCACAGACATTCCAGCGCCGGTTAAAAATACGAGTTTCTTCATCTTATCGCGTTTTATTTATTCATATTTTCTTAATCTTCTTATTAAGAATGCACAAATTTACACTTTTTTCTTTAAATATCATCGTTATCAGCGAGAAAAATGTTATCTTTGCACTCGTTTTAAGGACAATAAGTACAAAATAAAGAATATTAATACAAAGTTATAAGATAAATTTATGGATAAAGTAAGTTATGCTTTAGGCATTGGCATCGGTCGCCAGTTGGCTTCTATGGGTGCAGAGAGTTTGAACATTGATGATTTTGCACAGGCTGTAAAGGATGCGATTGCAGGCAAGCTTCAGCTTGATGAGCAGGAAGCACAGGAGTTGGTACAGAACTTCTTCGCAGAGCAGGAGGCTAAGGCTCAGGCTGCAGCTGCAGAGAAGGGCAAGGTTGCCAAGGAGGCTGGTGAGCAGTTCCTCGCAGAGAACGCTAAGAAGGATGGTATCATCACTACCAAGAGCGGTTTGCAGTATCAGATCCTGCGCGAGGGTAACGGCAAGGCTCCTAAGGCTACAGATCAGGTAGAGTGCCACTACGAGGGTACACTCATCGATGGTACTAAGTTTGATAGCTCTTACGACCGTGGTCAGACAGCTACCTTCCCATTGAACCAGGTAATCGCTGGTTGGACAGAGGGTCTTCAGTTGATGACCGAGGGTGCTAAGTACCGTTTCTTCATCCCTTATCAGCTGGGTTACGGCGAGCGTGGCGCAGGTGCAGCCATTCCTCCATTCTCAGCATTGATCTTCGATGTAGAGCTTGTTGCGGTAAAGTAATATATAGAGAGAACAAAGAATAAAACATAAAGTAAAAAATGAAAAAGTTATTTTTCGGAGCCCTCGTGGCTTGTGTTGCCGCTACATTCGTAGCTTGTGGCAATTCTACTCCAAAGGCAGATCTCAAGAATGATGTAGATACAATGAGCTATGCCATGGGTATGTCTCAGACTCAGGGTCTGAAGGAGTTTATGGTAGAGCGCATGGGCGTGGATACCGCTTACATGGATGATTTCATCAAGGGTCTCAACGATGGTGCCAACGCTGGTGATGACAAGAAGAAGGCTGCTTACTATGCAGGTATTCAGATTGGTCAGCAGATTTCTAACCAGATGGTTAAGGGTATCAACCACGAGGTATTCGGTGACGATTCTACCAAGACTATCTCTTTGAAGAACTTCATGGCAGGTTTCATCACAGGTACTACCGGCAAGAAGGGTTTGATGACTGTAGAGCAGGCTGCTCAGGTGGCACAGACCAAGATGATGGCCATCAAGGCAAAGAACATGGAGAAGGAATATGGTCCTAACAAGGTGGCTGGTGAGAAGTTCCTCGCTGCCAACAAGAAGAAGCCAGGAGTGGTAACTCTTCCTTCAGGTGTTCAGTACAAGGTAATCAAGGAGGGTAACGGTCCTATGCCAAAGGATACATCTATGGTAAAGGTTAACTACGAGGGTAAGACAATCGACGGCAAGGTATTCGATTCTTCTTTCAAGCGTGGTCAGGCTGTAGATCTCCGTGCTAACCAGGTTATCAAGGGTTGGACTGAGGCTTTGGTTCACATGCCAGCCGGTTCTGTATGGGAGGTTTACATCCCTCAGCAGTTGGCTTACGGTGAGCGCGAGCAGGGTCAGATCAAGCCATTCTCTGTATTGATCTTCAAGATTGAGTTGATCTCTGTAGGTGGCAAGTAATTTTTGTGGGAACTCATTTTGAGTAGAGGACTTATAAGAAATGAAGAAATATTTAATGACAGCACTCGTCCTCGTGGCGAGTGCTTCTTTGTTTACAGCCAGTGCTGCAAGCAAGAAGAAGAATGTGAAGAAGGTAACTCCAGTGGTTCTTGCCAGCGAGGGTGATTCCTTGAGTTATGCGGCTGGTGTCTATGCCACCCGTGGTCTGGTTCCATTCATCCAGCAGAGTTATCAGGTGGATACTGCTTATATGGCAGACTTCATCCGTGGTTACGAGGAGGCTATCCAGCAGGCAAATACTCCTAAGGGTACTGCCTATATCGTAGGTATGCAGATTGCCCAGATGGTAAATCAGCGCATCCTGCCTGGAACCCGCGAGGAGCTGAAGAGCACCAAGGATTCTATCAATGCCGAACTCTTCAGCCGTGGTTTCGTGGCAGCTCTTGCCAATGATACCACTATCTTTACCGAGCACAAGGCTGGCGAGTTCAAGAAGGAAGCCTTGGCTGGTGCTGGCGAGAAATATCTGGCTGCCAATGCCAAGAAGCCAGGTGTCAAGGTTTTGCCTAGCGGTTTGCAGTATAAGGTAATCAAGGAAGGTCAGGGCGAGATTCCTCAGGCTTCTGATGAGGTAGAGGTTATCTACGAGGGCCGTCTCATTGATGGAACCGTATTCGATGCAACTTCCAAGCATGGTGGTGCTGCCACAGACAAGTTCCGTGCCGGCAGCCTGATCAAGGGTTGGACAGAGGCTCTCACCATGATGCCTGTAGGCAGCAAGTGGCAGCTTTACATCCCTTATGAGTTGGCATACGGCGAGCGTCAGGCTGGTCAGATTCCTCCATATTCTACATTGGTATTCGACCTGGAGCTCGTGAGCATCGTGAAGCCAGAGGTAAAGCCTGAGGCAGACAGCAAGCAGAAGGATGATGTAGCTGTAGGAGCAGAGAAGAAGGTGGCTAAGACTCCAGCTAAGTCTGCTGGCAGAAAGTCTGCTTCCAGAAAGAGAAAGTAACGACCAAATAGCAGGAAAAATCTGAAATTTTGGTTAAAATCAGTATAAAAAACAACAAAATGCACGGATATTGCAAAATATTCGTGCATTTTGTTGTCTGTTTCGATAGTTTTTATTAATTTTGCTATCTGGTATAGAAGAATACCTTAAAATAGAACATAATAATAGAGAAGAAATGGAGAAAATAGACAATCTTGACAGAAAGATTCTCGGCATCCTTTCCAAGAATGCCCGTATTCCTTTCAAGGACGTAGCTGCAGAATGCGGCGTGTCTCGTGCAGCCATCCATCAGCGTGTCCAGCACTTGATGGAGGATGGATTCATCACCGGTAGCGGCTTTGATGTAAACCCTAAGAGTCTGGGTTATTCTACATGTACATACGTAGGACTTAACCTGGAGCGTGGTAATATGTACAAGAAGGTGGTAGAGCGCCTTCAGAACATTCCTGAGATTGTGGAGTGCCACTTCACAACCGGTTCTTATACCATGCTTTTGAAGTTGTATGCCCGTGATAACGAGCAGTTGATGGACTTGCTGAACAACAAGCTCCAGGCTATTCCGGGTGTAGTATCTACCGAGACACTCATCTCGCTTGAGCAGAGCATCAAGCGCGAGGTTCCAGTCCTTTTGGAGGAAGAGTAATTTTTTTGTATTTAGAAATAAACAAATGGAAACATTTGACTTGGAGTCGCATCTCAAGGGTGCGTACTCTTCTTTTCCCGAAGCGAAGCATCAGCCCGTAATCGGTCTTACTGCCAATTACGAGAACATTGATGCTACGCTTCGTGACCGTTATTACAAGCAGGTGATTGCGGCAGGTGGAACGCCTGTCATCATCCCGCCAGTTGCCGACAGTACTGTCATCATCAATACCCTGGAGCATCTAGATGGTTTGATCCTGACGGGTGGGGGCGACCATAACCCTTTGTGGATGGGCGAGGAGCCGTCTCCCCGTCTTCACAATATCAATCAGGAGCGTGATGCTGCAGAACTGATGCTTGTCCGTCTGGCTTTCAACCGCCAGATACCGATGCTCGGCATCTGCCGAGGCATCCAGACCCTGGCGATAGCCTTGGGCGGAAAAGTGTATCAGGACATCAAGCAGATGGTGAAGCACAGTCAGGATGCCGACCGCTCCGAACCAACCCATAGTGTAGAAATCAAGAAGGATTCCACCTTATATCATATATATAATTCGGAAAAGATTCTCGTCAACTCGTTCCACCATCAGGCTGTGAGCGAGCCGGGCAAGCACATGCGCATCATCGCCAAATCTACCGATGGCATCATCGAGGCGATAGAGAGCAACGAGTATAAGCAGATACTCGGCGTGCAGTGGCATCCTGAGTGGCTGGGTGAGGAAGGCGGAAAGATCTTCCAGTGGCTGGTGAACCAGGCTGGCAATTTCCATGCTGCCAAGCAGTTGCACAAGCGTATCCTAACACTCGATACCCATTGCGATACCCCGATGTTCTTCCCACAGGGCGTGAAGTTCGATCATCGCGACTCCCGCATTCTCGTAGATCTGCACAAGATGACCGACGGACATCAGGATGCTACCACCATGGTGGCTTACCTGCCGCAGCCTAAGATAGGCGAGAGCTTCAGCAGCAAGGTGCCCTTCGATGTACAGGGGCCTCTGCAGTATGCCGATCTCATCTTCGACAAGATTGAGGAAATCGTGAGCAAGAACCGCGACTACCTGAGTATCGCCCGAACTCCTGCCGATCTTTACAGCGACAAGCGAAAGGGCAGAAAGAGCATCATGCTCGGTATTGAGAATGGTCTTGCCCTGGAGCACGATTTGAGCAATGTGAAGTACTTTGCCCAGCGAGGTGTGGTATATATCACCCTCTGCCATAACGGCGATAATGACATCTGCGACAGTGCACGTGGCTGCAATACCCACAATGGCGTGAGCAGTTTCGGAGCCAAGGTGATTCAGGAGATGAACCGCCACGGCATCATGGTGGACTTGAGCCATGCAGGCGAAAAGAGTTTCTATGATGCTTTGGAAATCAGTCAGACTCCTATCGTATGCAGCCATAGCAGCAGCCGTGCGCTCTGCGATGTGCCCCGTAATCTTACCGATGATCAGATGCGTGCCCTGGCAGCCCGTGGAGGTGTGGCTCATACTACGCTCTATCATGGATTCCTGCGCAAGGAGGGCGAGGCAGACATCATGGATGCCATTGCCCATCTGGAGCATGCCATCGAGGTGATGGGCATCGACCACGTAGGTCTGGGTACCGATTTCGATGGAGATGGAGGCATCCGCGGACTTGCTGACTCTTCCGAGCTGATTAATTTCACACTCCAGCTGTTGCGCCGCAAGTACAGCGAGCAGGATATCGCCAAGATCTGGGGAGGCAACTGGCTCAGAGTGATGACGCAGGTGCAGAACTTTAAACAATAATGTTATGACGAAAAAAATGAAGATTATATTAGGTGTGGTGGTAGCTGCCGGACTGGTGGCTGGTACCATCAGCTATAAGAATGCCAGCAGCGCAAGCTCGCCAGATGTTCAGGAGGTAGAGGAAGCGGAGAAGCTGAATCCCGTAGGTCCGGCTTTCAATGCCGATTCGGCATTGGCTTATTGTGCAGCGCAATGCGATTTCGGACCTCGCGTGATGAACAGCGAGGCGCACGATAAGTGCGGCGAATGGATTGTGAGCAAGTTCAAGCAGTTTGGCTGTGAGGTAGAGACCCAGAAGGCAGACCTGAAGGGCTATGATGGCACGATATTGAAGAATACCAATATCATTGCCCGTTACAACCCGAAGGCTGAAACCCGTATCTTGCTCTGTGCCCATTGGGACAGTCGCCCTTGGGCGGATAACGATCCCGACAGTACCAATTGGCGCAAGCCTGTAATGGCTGCCAACGATGGTGCCAGCGGAGTAGCCGTCATGTTGGAAATTGCACGCCAGTTGCAGGCAGACAAGAAGTTGAATCCAAGTATCGGCGTAGATTTCGTATGTTTCGATACCGAGGATTGGGGCGTACCTCAATGGTCTGATGCACAGGATGATGGCAACAGCTGGGCTTTGGGTGCGCAGTATTGGAGCGAGAACAAGCCAGAGGGTTACAATCCTCGCTATGGCATCCTCCTGGATATGGTAGGCGGTCAGGGAGCCCGCTTCTACCGCGAAGGAATGTCTATGCAGTATGCTGGTGGCATCGTGAAGCGAGTATGGGCTGCTGCCCGTCAGGCAGGTTACGGCAGTTTCTTCCCTAAGAGTGATGGCGGTATGATTACGGATGATCATATCCCGGTAAACGAGAAGGCGAAGATTCCTACTATCGACGTGATAGCCTACTATCCTGATTGCCAGCAGAGCAGTTTCGGTCCTACCTGGCATACCGTGAACGATGATATGGCTCATCTGGATAAGAACGTATTGAAGGCAGTGGGTCAGACTATGATCCAGGTGCTTTATACTGAAGAATAATTAGGTCAATGAAGAAAAGCAGTTTTTTAACTTTGTTAGTCCTTCTTATCTTGTTGTATTTTGGGATAAGCTGTACTGACAATCATATACAGTTAAGAAAATTACAGCGAATAGACAGCTTGATGGAGAAAGCTCCACAAGCTGCCTATGATAGTTTATGCCAACATCAAATGGAATTCACTCAGGGGCATGAACAAAGGGTAAAAATGCGCTATCAATTGTTGAAGGCTAAGGCTGAAAATAAATTATATCTCCCAATGCCATCAGACTCTTCGTTTCAAGATGTTGTAGATTATTACGATAGCAAAGGAACATCTAATGAAAAAATGGAAGCTTGTTATCTTATGGGGTGTATTTTTCGTGATCGAAAGGAAGCTCCTAAGGCAATGATGTGGTATAACAAGGCGATTGAATGTGCTGATACCTTGAGCAAAAAATGTGACTATGTTACTTTGTTTAGCATATATGGGCAAAAGGCAGAAGTTTATAGCCGTCAATATCTTCATCGAGAAGCGATAAATGCATATTTTTATTATAGTAATTATGCAGCTCGTATCAATGACAAGGAAAACTATATTCTGGGTTTTGCTAATAGAATTCCTGAATATTATGCTTTAGGAGATACTCTGCAAGCTATTAATTTAGTGAAAAAATGTTATGCTTTAAATAATAAATATGGATTTACCCAAAATGCAGCACAAGTTCTTCCTCTGCTTATTTATACATTGCTTTTTCGTGGACAATATCAGCAAGCTCATTTTTATATGAATGTTTTCGAAACCCAATCAGGGTTAATTGATAGAGATGGAAATATGCTGTGTGGATATGAGCATTATTATAAAGCTAAAGGGATGTATTATCTAGGGACAAATCAAATTAGTAAGGCAGAATTATATTTTCGAAAACTTGGAAATTATGGCTTTAAATATGAAGCGGCCCAAGGTTTATTGTCTTTATATCGCATTTGTCAAAACAATGATTCTATTAAGAAATATTCTAGTTTGTGCGAAAAAGAGATGGATAGTATATTGAATGGTACGCAAGCTAATGCTGTCATCCTTGCAAATTCATTGTACAATTATAAAAAATTACAGCAGGTGGTTGATGCAAAAAAAATGCAACAGGAAAGAAATGAATATATAATTACAATTATAACCCTAATAGCGATATTTGGTGTCATTTGTCTTTGCAATCATTACAAGCAAGTACGTAAAAGAATGAAGACGGAACTCCAAAAAGTAAGTAATAACTATATTCAAACATATAAAGAAATGCAGAAAGCTAATGAAGAATTAAATATTTTGCAAAAAAATGCAGATATTTTAATAAAGAAAAAAGAAAAAGAGATTAAGTCTTTGCAAGCAAGCTTTCAAATATACAAAGATAAATATAACGATTTGAATTTTGTTGAGAAAAAACAAGCATTAATTAATAGTAATATAGTACAAAACTTTAAGGCTCTGTCTGTGCCTCATAAGAGACGTAAGCAACCTCAACAAGAAGATTGGGAAGAATTATTTGCTATTTTCCAACAATGTCAGCCTCTTTTGTATGAAAATGCTAAGCGAAACAAGTTAAGTGAGCAAGAATTTCGAGTATGCATACTATCTTTTCTAGGCATGGATAATACAGAGATTGCCATGCTCGTAAATACAACTTCAAAAGCAGTCTGTAATGCAAAACAAAAGGCTAATAAAAAAATGTATAATGAAAATACGGCCTCTTCCCTATATGCTAATTTAAATAAAAAGTAATATTCATTCACCATAAATATGTATTAGTGTATTTATGGTGGATAAATGTTGCTACTGATTGTATAACAGAAAGTTATGGCAGATAAATCTTTCTGCGATGTATATTTGGTGGACGTTTCCTCTTCTTAAAATTTGATTATCTGCTTAACTATTTATAATTTTGCCAACCGAAAAATTTCAAAGTTATGAATAGAAAAATATGTTCAATTATTGTAATTAGGTTTATAGTTATGAAAAAAATATTATTGATATTTGTATGTTTGTGCAGCATGTTTATTTCTTGTAGTAAAGATGATTCTGTGCAGGAACCAGTATTTGTGGAGAACGAGTTGGTACAAACAACTTGGAGTGGTTGCCAGTATTTTTATAATGACAAGGATGAGATAAAAGAAACCATCGAAGACTTTAAAGTTGATTTTCAAAATGCAAATGAAGCAATTTATATTGATTCTGTAGGTTATTCATATTTCGATTACAAGCTGGTCAATCGGCGAATATGGTGTTCAGGAGGAATACCTGGATATTGGACACTTGTTGAAAAAACACGAAATAGAATGGTATTGCAAATCTATGCTCCAGAAAAGAGTACCTTAATTTTAACAAGGCTCCTATAATGTATTGGACACAATATACATTTTCCAATTAAGGGTATGAGGCTTGCTCTTAGCTGTTATGTAAGCCATCAGTAAACCCTGTCTTGCATAATCTCTGAAAACCTTGTGAAATTTTAAAAAGTTCTACAAGGTTTTCAGAGTTTTTCAAAGTTGTCTTGCAAAACTTTCCTAGTTTTTCAAAAAATATCAGACTAAGCCCTTCTTCTTCAAAATGTGAGGGAAAAAGTCCGTAAGGTCTTTTGAGTAGTCGTCATCATACTCATGGATGTGTTGTAAAAAGTACGTAGTACATTTGCGGAAGTCAACGTCAGCCAACTTGCAGCAGCCCATCATTGTGTACATGATCGCCTCCTCCTCTGCTGCGTTGTGATTTTCGCAGAACATGTAGTTCTTTCGTCCTATAGCTAAAGGTCGCACGCAATTCTCTATAGGATTATCCAAAAGTTGTGATAATTCTATGGACGATGCCGCAAAAGCTCTTTCTCATATCCGTAGGATAAGGGTTGGGGTAAAACGTATTGGAATCGCTGAGTGTGAACATAGGTTAATTAAAATTCATCAATAATACAAAATAATTCTGTAACTTTGTCCTTGGTATTCTCCATAATGATATCTTTTTATGTTTGTAACTAATTGAATTTCAACTATAAAGATACAAAAAATATCGGAGATCACCAACCTTTTTAGGCACTATTTCTTATCCCGAACAGAGGTGTTGAAGGCTAAGACTGAAAACAAACGACCTGCACGGTTGAAATTCCTCAATTCGCCTTGAACTAACGGTCACAGGCCGAAGGAAAAGGTAAAGGGCAGAAGCTCCTAGCCCAGGACGATGCCCTGGGCTAGGAGCTTTTGGATTTTCAGCCCGTTTCAACCGTACAGTTAGAAATCATTTTCGTTTTGTAGAGGAAAGATAGGCAAAAGTTTCATGCCTCACAATACGGGGTTAGCCGATGGTTTACTTTACACCGAGGAATAAAAAGGAATGTCCCTAGAGGAAAAAGCAGTTACCTCTAGGGGCATTTCTTTTTTTCATTAGGAGAAATCTCCGTTCAGCGTCGTTGAACGTATGTTCAACACTTTTGAACGTACATTCAACGACGCTGAACGCACATTCAACACTTATGAACGGAGATTTCTCCTAATAGTATAGACTTTTTCTTCTAATAGTATAGACAAATACTCCTAATAGTATCCACAACTTTCCCTTGTTTCATCAAAAAATACCCTTAGGAATGGAAGTCGTTTCCTGTTATCAGGAATGCTTCTTTCCCTAAGGGTATTGGTTTTCTTAATAAGGAGTATGATTATATCTGCCCTGATTCTACCTGTCTCACCACTCTTTCCGTGAGCCTATCCACTCCGTTCGGATCATATTTCTTGTTGAGGCTGGCACCGAAGAGGGCGGCGAAAGCCTGATAGAAGCCGGCACGGATAGGACCGAGGAATGCCTGGATAAGGTGATAGGAGGATGAATTGCACTCACGATACACCAGTTTGATGCAGAGCTTGCCCTGTGCATAGGTGAGTTTCTTCATTCTCGGTGTATATTCCTGCTTGATGCTTTTCTCCACCAGCTTCATGTGCGCATCCTTCGCCTTCTTGTTGGGCAGGGTTTCCAGATAGTCACCCGTTTCGATGATGATCTTTCTCACCTCCTTGGCTATCGGCAGAACTTTCTTGATGTTATATACCAGACGGTTGTACGCCATTCTTTCCTTGGCGTTCTTGAACACCGGCTGTGGATAAACATACACGTTGTTCACCTGTACATACTGTATGCTGTCGTGGTCCAGCAGCACCTTTCCCACCTTCACCATCGGTTCGAAGGTTGGAGCATCCATATCGACTTCCTTGTTTTCAGGCTTGTCGTCATCCGTCTGTGCCATTGTCTGCAGCGTGATGCAGAAGAGCATTGCCAGCAAAAAGAATATCTTCTGTTTCATAAAAATCTTCTTGATCCAATTTAAATAATCCGCTCCCTGTCCGGAGCATCTCTTATATATATAAAGAGGTGTAATCCTCTTCTATTCCTAATTATGCCGCAAAATTACAGATAATTTCCCATTTAGAGAAAGAAAGTTACTCTTTTCTTACTCATTTTCAGAATTTCGCAGTATCTTTGTGGAAATTTAATAATTCTTTTGCCTGTCTATGAAGTATTGGCAACCTATCATCCGCTTTTTGCTGAAACTGTTTCTCATAGGCAGCTCCCAGTTATTTTATGTCCCTACTGTTTGTGCCCAGGACTCCTCTTCCCTGCCGGAAGAAGATAGGGAGAAGCATGCCCCTTCGCAACCTTGGCAGGAATATCTGATGGAACTCTCGGAGATGGAGGATTTCGAACAGACTGCCTGGGAGGATTATGAGGAGGAACTGGAAGAGCTGGCGCAGCATCCGCTGAATCTGAACACGGCTACCCGCGAAGAGATGGAGCATCTGCCTTTCCTCACCCCTTCGCAGGTAGAGGATATCCAGGCATATCTCCATCGCTATCATGGGATGAAGACGATGGCAGAACTGGCTCTCATCCCCAGTATCAGCTGGTATCAGCGGCAGTTGATGAACAGCTTCTTCTATGTAGCCGACGAGACTCCCCGCCAGCAGTTCCCGAGCCTGAAGAATATCCTGAAGTATGGCAAGCATGAAGTGATGGGAATGGTGAAAGTGCCTTTCTATGAGCGCAAGGGCGATGGCAAGGGAGCCGATGGATACCTGGGATATAAGTATAAGCACGGGGTGCGCTATCAGTTCAGGTATGGCGACTATGTGAAGATGGGATTCGTTGGCGCCCAGGATGCGGGCGAACCTTTCGGAAGCGGCAGGAACAAGCTGGGATATGATTTCTATTCCTTCTATCTGCAAGTCAGGAAATTAGGCAGATGGAAGAATGTCACCCTGGGCAGGTATCGGCTGCACGAGGGAATGGGACTGATTCTCAACAACGACTTCAGCTTCGGCAAACTCTCGGTACTGTCCTCGCTGGGCAGAACCACCAGTCAGGTCAAAGTTCATTCCTCCCGCTCTTCTGCCAACTATCTGCAGGGAGCTGCAGCCACCTATACCTTGTTGAAGGGACTTGACCTTACCGGATTCCTCTCTTATCGCAAGATAGATGCCACACTGAGTGATGAAGGGGGCATCAAGACCATACTCAAGACCGGTCTGCACCGTACACGCAGGGAGATAGCCAGGCAGGATATAGCCTCCAATACGCTGGTGGGTGGCAACATCAACTATCGCCATCAGGGCTGGCATATCGGAGCCACCGGTTTCTATACCTCTTTCTCCCTTCCGCTGATGCCAGAAAAGGTGCAGTTGTACAAGCGGTTTGCTCCCGAAGGTGATGCCTTCTGGAATGTGAGTGTAGATTATGGCTATATTTCCCATCGCTGGACGATAGGGGGCGAAACGGCGACGGGTGATTGTGGAGCCGTCGCCACGCTCAATGCGGCATCTTATCTGGTTTCCGATCATTTCTCGCTCACGGCTGTGCAGCGGTTCTATTCTGCCAGATACTATTCCCTGTTCAGCAACAGTTTTGCCGAGGGAAGCAGCGTGCAGGATGAAAATGGTGTGTATGTGGGGGCTACGTGGTCGCCAGGCAGTCGTTGGACCCTTACCGCCTATAGCGACTTTACCTATTTTGCCTGGCCTAAGTATCATACCCGCCAGAGTACGCAGAGCTGGGATCATCTGCTGAATATCCTCTATCTTCCTGCCCGTTCCTGGACACTGGGAGCCCGGGTCCGCTATAAGGAAAAGGCGGGAAACGCTACCGGGCGTCTCCGTTTCTATGCCAGTGTTACCACGAAAAACTGGAGTTCCAAGACGAGTGTGGATTATACGAAGTACCGGAAAGGGAATGCGGGCAGCGGCACCCAGAATGCTTCCAGTAGTGGTTATCTGCTGAATGAAAACATCGGATATCATTGGCGGTGGCTGAGGCTGCAGGGCAGTTTCGGCTATTTTCATACCCAGGATTTCGCCAGTCGCATCTATGCCTATGAGCCGGGCTTGCTCTATCAGATGAGTTTTGGCAGTTACTTTGGCGAGGGCATCCGCTATGCCCTGGTGGCGCGTTCGGAGATCAGCCATCATCTGCTGGTTATAGCAAAGCTGGGCAGCACCGATTATTTCGACCGCACCCACATCTCTTCCGGCTTGCAGGAAATCGCCGGTTCTCATCAGATGGATCTAGAGGTACAGGTGAAGTGGAAGTGGTGAGGTGAAAGTGGTAAAATCTGGGGTTTATCCTGCTTTCCTAGTCCTTCTTTTCAGGAATATGATGCAAGATTATAAAAAAACTGGCGTTTTATTTGTGTATGTAAGAAAATCGGGGTATTTTTGCAATTGATAAGTATCCATGCTAACGACGAAAAAAAGAAAAGTGATGAAGATATTCATAGTGATTCCTTGCTATAACGAGGAAGCGGTATTGCCGAAGACCCTGGAGGTGCTTGGCAATCTGATCAAGAACATCAAGGTAAAAACAGATGCCGACACGGAGTTACTCCTTGTTGACGATGGTAGTCGTGACCGTACCTGGCAGATGATTTCCGATGCTGCCAAGGAGCACAAGTATGTACACGGCATCAAGTTATCTCATAACCGGGGACATCAGAATGCGCTCTGGGCAGGAATGGAAGCGGCGGTAGATCATTGTGATGCGATGGTAAGTATCGATGCCGACCTGCAGGATGATGAGAATGTCATCATCGATATGGCTCAGCAGGTGCAGGAAGGCAAGGATATCATCTATGGTGTGCGCAAGGAGCGTAAGACCGATACCTTCTTCAAGCGATTCACCGCCCAGGCTTTCTATAAGCTGATGCAGAGCGTGGATAAGGATACGGTGTATAACCATGCCGACTTCCGCATGATGACCAACCGCACCCTGAAGGCGCTGATGCAGTACTCCGAGCGCAATCTCTTTCTCAGAGCCATTGTCCGACAGTTGGGCTTCCGTGAAGGATTTGTCTATTACGACCGCAAGGCCCGTGAGGCAGGCGAGAGCAAGTATCCGCTCACCAAGATGCTGAGCTTCAGTATCGATGGCATCACTTCGTTCTCCGTGGCACCATTGAAGTTTATTACCTTCCTGGGTCTGGTGATGACTTTAGTAGCAATCATCATGATTATCTTTGCCTTGGTGGAGCATTTCCAGGGCAAGACCATCCAGGGCTGGACCTCCATGCTCGTTTCCATGTGGTTTATCGGTGGCATCATCACCACGGGTGTGGGTATCACAGGTGTCTATATCGGCAAAATCTATACCGAGGTGAAGCGCCGCCCACGATACTTTATCGAAGAAAGAGTATAATTTGAAGAAAGAAAATAAATTTGTTAGATACAAAAATAGCATCGGGTTGATGAATCCCGATGCTATTTTTGTATCTGATTATTTGTTTAGTGCGATTATCTGTTCTGTGCGATGTTGGCACTTGTCTTTACAAACCGATAGAAGCCTACCGGATGGTGACATTCTACGAGTTTCCTTACTTCCCAAACCTTCTGTAAGGTATAGTCCTTGCCGAATTTCTCCTTGAAGTCTGGCATATCTCCTTCCGGAATCATCAGCACGCCATCCTGCGGCAATACCTTGTCAAACTGCTGGATCTTATCGCCCAGATAGAAGTTGAGGCTGAAGAAATGCATCATCTCTATCGACATATAGGAGTAAAGCTTACCTGTATCAAACTTCTTTTCGATAACCGGCGCCAGATGCTTATCTGCCTTCGTGTTGAGCACGGCAGGCTGCAGGGTGGAGTCGAGAGTGATGAAAAGTGCAATAATCATTACCAATGTATATTTCATCATTTGGCTTGCCTCTTTTTTCTTGAGAGCCTTGAATATATGATAAGCCCCTATTATAAGAAACATATAGCATACATAGAATAGGATACCATGAGTAGATTCCCTTATGGCATGGAGCATGGCGATGTTGTCGGCAGCATGCTTGCTATGGAAAATGGTATCTGGTATGCCGCCTGCTCGTATAACAAGCGTAGCAATCACGAGGATAACTGCCAGCGAGGCAATCACCCCTGCATATACCTTGATGGCTCCCACCTTCTCCTTCATCATCCAGACGATGTATTCAGCTATGAGATAAGCCATGAACGGATAGCATGGCAGTAGATAGACGCTGCGCTTGCTCTTTGGGATGCAGTAGAAGAAGAGCACCAGGAGGAAGGCGAGCCAGGTGAACACCTGCAGCGGAGTAGCCTTCTTCGCATTCTCCAGGAATTGGGTCTTGGAGAACTTCTTCCAAGGCAGGATAAAGAGCGAGAACAGTAATAATAAGGTATAAGGAGCCCAACCCATCACGAGTGTGAGCAGGTTGTACCACGCCGGGTTCTCGTGCGATTCGTATGCCATCTTGCCCATGAATCGGTCGATGTTCTCTTCCTTCACCAGTCGCAGGAACTCGTCGCCACCTTGCAGATAGGCTGCATAGTACCAGCAGAACGGGATGATGAGCGAGAGCAGGGCAGTTAAAGCCATGCGCCATACGATGCCCCAGAAGTTCTCGCGCTGGGTAAGCATGAATACGCCCATCACGAAGCAAGGCAGGATGATGCCCACAGGACCCTTGGTCAGCGTGGCACCGCTCATGCAGAGGATGGCGAGCCAAGGCAGCTGGTGCTTTCCCTTCTCCCACCAGCGGTAGAGCAGATACATAGCTCCTACCATCAGGGCAGAGTTCACCATATCCACACGGCAGTTCATTCCGGCACGGTGCACCTCGAAGGCGGTGAGCGTGAGGATGGCAGCGATGAGGCTGGTCTGTGTATCCTTGCGCTTGGCATAGAATACGAAGCCGCCAATGGTCATCAAAACCAACGATACGGCGGATGGAAGACGTGAGGTATATTCATTTACGTGGCCGGCGATGAGGCTGAAGAATGCGATGCACCAGTGAAAGAAAGGTGGCTTGTAAGGGATGTCGCCACCATTGTTGATGGGCAGAATCCAATTGCCGTGTTCCAGCATGGTGTAGGCAACCACAGCTTCGCGAGGTTCTCCCTTGGTATTGAAATCAGAGAGTCCGAGGAATGGAATCATCATCACGATAGCCAGGATGATGATGAGCCATAGGGCTTTGTTGTACTTGATGTTCATGTCTTATCGAAGTCTTATTATGTTATTTTGGCTGCAAAGTTACATATAATTATTTGTTTATAGATAGAATAAGGTGGGAATTTTTGCTTTTATTGGGATATAATTATTAACTTTGCACCCGATTTCTAAAGTAGAATAAAGATGAAACGATATTTTAAGGCTTTGGGGTATCTCCTTTCGGTGCATGTATTGGCATTGCTGGTGATGACTCTTTTCAGATTGGTAGAATTCATAGCCCTGCATGGTATGATAGTAGATGCAGGGGCGAGTAGGGTGATGGCGTTTGTCAAGGGTGTATGGTTCGACAATGTCATTGCTTGTTATATTTCGGTATTGCCTGTGGCTGTGCTCCTTGTTGCTGCCAGCCTGGGGTGGTGTCATCGCCGTTTGCTGCGTGGCATCAACATCTGGTATGCGGCATGGTTTGCCATCGCCTTCATGCCTTCGGCAGCCAATACCCCTTATTTCCAGTATTTCTTCAAGAACATCAATTCCAGCATCTTCGGGTGGTTCGGCTATGTGGCCACTACATCGGGCATGCTCCTGCAGGAGTCTTCCTATTGGCTCTATATCGCCCTCTATTTCGTGTTCACGGGGGCATTTATCTATGCGCTCGTCCGTCTGCGCCGCTATTTCGAGGGGTTCTTCCAGTTGCCAAAGGACAATATGCACTTGGTGCTGGTGGTAAGCCGTTTCCTTATTTCTGCGGTGATGATTGGTGCCTGCCTTTTCGGCATCCGTGGCAGAATGGGCTATAATCCTATCAAGGTGAGCCAGGCTTACTATTGCGAGGATTCCTTCCTCAACCAGCTCGGCATCAATCCGGCATTCAATCTCCTTACTTCTGCGCTCGACGATATGCGCAAGGAGAACAAGGAGCTGCATCTCATGCCATACGCTGAGGCTATCACGAATACCCGCCAGTGGCTGGGTATCGCGGGAAAGGTGGATAGCACGAATATTCTGAAGCGTGAGGTGGTGAACGATTCCCTGATGATGAAGAAGAATCATCCTAATGTGGTGGTGATACTGATGGAGTCGATGTCGGCAAACCTGCTGGGCACTTTCGGCAATCAGCAGCCGCTCACCCCAACGCTCGATTCGCTCTATCATCATTCCTTGGCGTTCACCCACTTTTATAGTGCCGGCATCCATACCAACCACGGTATGACGGCTACGCTCTATAGTTTCCCTGCCCTTATGTTCCGCAACCTGATGAAGGGAACGGTAACTCCGCGCCGCAAGGGTATCGCCACGGTGTTGAAGCAGTATGGCTACGAGAATATGTTCTTCATGACCCACGAGGCGCAGTATGACAACATGAAGGCTTTCTTCCAGACCAATGGCTACGATGACATCTTCTCTCAGGAGAACTATCCTAAGAGTGAGGTGGTGAACAGCTTTGGCGTGAGCGACCATTTCGAGATGGGCTATGCCCTCAACACCATCAACCAGAAGGCAAAGACGGGCAAGCCTTTCATGGCTACCATCCTCACCGTGAGCAATCATCCGCCATATATCATTCCTGATTTCTTCAAGCCGAAGACCAAGGAGAAGGAAACGCAGATTGTGGAGTATGCCGACTGGGCGATAGGCGATTTCCTGAAGAAGGCAAGCCGGGAGCCTTGGTATAAGAACACGATATTCGTGATTCAGGCAGATCATGGCAAACTGGTGGGTAAGAGCGAGGGCGAGTTGCCTCAGTCGTACAACCACATTCCGCTCATCATCTTCGGTCCGGGTGTTCCGCAGCAGCAGTATGCGGGCTTGGGCATGCAGGTGGATGTAATGCCTACGCTTTTCGGCCTGATGAATCTGAATTATGAGTACGAGGGCTTCGGTGTGGATTTGCTCAAGCAGCAGCGCCCGATGGTATTCTATTCGGCTGATAACCAGATTGTGGCAAGAGATCATCAACGTTGCTTTGTTTATAATCCATCAATGAACCGCAGTTTCTGCTATGATGTGTTGCCGAATGGCAATCTGAAGGAAACCAAGCAGGAGTCTAAGTTCCAGGATTTGAAGAACTATGTCTTCTCGAATATCCAGGCGGCGGAGTATATCGAGCGACATCAGCAATAAAAAAACGATATTATCAGAAACAGTAATCCCTCACCACGCTATGGCTGCGTGATGGGGGATTAACTGTTTATATAGTTTTCTATTTTTATTGAGGTAAGATATTGCAGTATTCCCGTTTGAACCACAGTTCGAAGACGGGGTCAACCATTTTGAAGCCATCGCCCGATTTCTCAATGAAGTCTCTTTCTACAAGAGTCTTTTTGTTCTTGGTGATGGTGCGTGGAGCACCGAGTCCATATTCTGCTACAACCTGTTGGGCATTGAAATGAGTCTCTCCCATACAGACGGCACGCAGGAATGCTATTTGTGAGGCAGGCATTCCATCAATATCGGTAATGAACATATCGGCATTGGTATCCAGAAGCTTGGTGAGCTGTGACTGATAGATTTCCTCTGTCACCTCTGTTGCCGTACGAGTCCAGATGAGAAAGCAGAATTGCTGCATATACCAGGAATGGCATTGCATGGTATTGCAGATTCGCTCTATCATTTCATCGCTAGAACCATATTCGAATGGTATCTTGTTCATATACTTAAAGTCTTGATTCTCTGCAAAGTTACAAAATTATACCCAAAGGTATTATACCCTAGGGTATAATTTATGAAACTTTATGTTTTTATCAGACGAAGAATCGCTGTTTCTGCAAAAAAAGATGGCTTTAAACAACATTGTTTTAAACAACCTTGTTTAATTTGTTTTTTTTTGCTATCTTTGCAGAAGAAAAGCTGCACTCGGCAATTTGAAAGCCAGCTTTCATTGCGCTCGTTTGCATTTTCTTTGCAGAAGAAAAGCTGTATAGTATAAAATAAGGTGGTAATTATGAGAAAAAGTAAAGAAGCTCCGTAGCGTATGGCAATTACAGAGCCATGTATCTTACTGCCTTTATGGAAGCAAGAAACACATGATGGAACAAATGTTCCAGAATGCCAGTTACCCATTTTATCGCTTTGGAGATTTCTTCTATCTGAACAAGATAAGCGAGAAAGACTGGGTGGAGTATATCTGTCAGCGATTCGAATCTACCGGCAAGCATATCTCGGAAGAGTTGGCTCGTGAAATCTGTCAGGTAACAGATAGGTATTCTTCTTATGTACAACAGTTGGCATGGTTTGTATGGTTGCGTGTACTGGATGATTCTGTAGCTACAGAAGAGGACTTGAAATATGGAATAGACCGGTTGCTGGATGCCAGCGAGCCTTTGTTTATCCAGCAGACCGAAGACCTTTCTGCCTATCAGATGAATTTCCTGCATGCCATCACCAATGGAGTACATACCGGTTTCACCCAGACGGCAATATTGGAAACCTATCGCCTAGGTACTGCTGCCAATGTAACTCGCCTTAAGAAGTCCTTGATGGTGAAAGATCAGATTACGATATCAGCCCCTAAGCATCTGGAAATGAGTGTCCCCATCTTGGCGTTGTGGCTCAAGAGAAGAGTTCGGAAATGATGTTCCCTGGAGTTCAAAAGCGTCCTAGGCAAAAATATAAAAGTATAGTAAACAAATGAAGATAAAGATAAACCCAAAATACGAAGAGATGAGAAGTTTCATCGAACGCATCCCGGATGTGTTCGAGAAGGAAGGACGTGTGATTTACACGGGTCGCAATCTCATTAAGGTGATGGAGGCTCCTGATGGAACCATTATTAATGTAAAGCGCTATCATGTGCCAAAGGGACCTAACAGTCTGGTTTATTCCCTAGGCATCAGAAAGCCTAAGGGGGAGCGTGCCTTTGAATATCCGATGATATTGGAGAAGAAAGGCATCGGAACCCCTGCGCCTATTGCGCTCATTGAAGAGCGTAATGCCATCGGACTCCTGGGATATACCTATCTCATCACCCTGCAGTGTGACAACCTGCATACCCTTTACGAAGTGGGTGATGCAGCCCCTGGTACCTACGAAAAGCTGGCTAAGGCGTTGGCACGTTTTGCCGCAGATATGCACAACAAGAAAATTCTGCATAAGGATTTTACGCCAGGCAACGTATTGTGGAAACAGGATGATGAAGGCTTCCATTTCATCATCGTGGATATCAACCGCATGAAGTTTGGAGAAATCAGCGTCAAGGAAGGACTCTATAATCTCCGAAAGTTCTGGGGACCTAAGGAATTTATCCGAATCCTGGTCTCTGAATATGCCAAGGTAAGAGATTACAACGTGGATGAGGCTGTGGATTATGTGATGAAGGAACGCGCCAAGTTCTGGACCCGCTATGGCAAGAAGCATCCTATCAAGTTTAAGCTGGAGTTATAGGAAACGAATTAAGTTTAAGCCATAAGCAACTTCTCAAGTTTAAGCCTGAGCTATAAGTAGCTAAACTCTTGCAAGTAAATTCCATACGCCCTGGGCTAGGAGCTTCTGCCCTTTCAGGGCGTGTGGAGCTTACATGCGAAAGTTCAATTATTTTATATATACAAATTTCAAATTACCTGGTCCTACGTCTCTTTTGCAACGTGCAAGAAGCATGGTTGGAGATTCCTGCATGTTTGCGGCAGGTGAGGCAACAATCTTATCTTTGCCGTAGTATCGGGCCATTCCCTGATTGATCCAATATCCTGGATAAATCATGATGTCATTGAATGCATCCGAAGGCATTTTTACCGTAAGAGGCTTCAATGTTATGGCACTTTGGGTATTCGTCTTCAGTGCCAGTTCACGCTCGTTCATTTCCTTGTCAAATTTCACGGCAGTTCCTTTCAGCATAAGTGAAACGGTTCTGTTGGTTGTCCTTTCCTTGAGACTTACGGATAATATCAAGATGACAATGGCACAATATGGCGCATACTGCAGCGAGTTGGCATATTTCTTCTTAGATACCGTTACGAAATCTATAATGGCAGAGCTTAATGGCGCTTTTGCCTCAGCCTTTCTCAGAACAGCTCCAGAAAGATAATAAATGTTGATGCAGATGAACCACAGGTGTATATACGAATAGATATTCTGTACTCTGCCCGGTCCTCTTGTTCCCATGGCATAGCTGTGGGCGAAGAAGAATGAACTGTAAAGCGTAACGGTAATCAGGATGCATAGCCAGGGGTGAGAGAACTTGAATCTCGAGCTACTTGCCGCCTTAACAAGGGTAGGGCTAAGAAGCATCAACATCAGAATTTGAGCGATATTGATGGATTCTGATAAGAACTCGAAGCTCTTTCCTATTGCCATGAAGAATGCAACGACAACATTTGGCTTGCTTTCTATGGTAACTTGTCTGAACGCATTACCAGGAGCCAACACGCTGAAAAGGAAGGCGATGCCATAGATGGCGAGAATAGTAATATATAAACGTGGCCATCTTCTTTGTTCTATCTTCATGATGAGAATGGCTGCAAACAGAATCGCTCCCATGCCAAGTCCTGACACGAAGTTTCCGCCGGCAATGATGATGGATAGAACGATGGAAGCCCCTCCGATAAGGACTTTCTTGAACTTGGAACTACTTAATTGATATCCTATGAGCAGAGATGCTAAAAACAGAGACATGCTATAGAATAAAGTGTAGTACATCGCCCCGTTATACCAATAGAATGCATCGTAGTATGACCATGTAAACTGGATGGTCATCAGAACGAAGAGGGTAGATACGAAGAGATATTCCAATCTGGACGAATGGAGTAATTTTCGCATAACCATATATAATAAGGTGTAAGTGGAGGTCATCAAACTGGAAATCAAGATGAATGTTCCAAGCCAATATTGGCCGAATACTCCTGGTTGTAGAGCCATGAGAAAGCAGGCGGAATAGGTGCCCTGCCATGTATGATACATCGTCATAGCTACATTCCAGGCTGTCTGAACGCAAGCCGGAAATGAATGGGTCTCATTCCAAATCTTATATACTTCTGCACCGAAAACATAATCATCCGCAAATGGATGAAGATACTGGCTTATCCATAACATGGGAATGATGGATACGATAAGAACCGCAATAGCTACCCCTGTTACAATTTTCAACTGCTTTTTATTCATAATTGTTTTTATCCTTTTATATTACTTTCTTTTGACTTCTTGTTTTTTCTTTACTTCTTGCTTTCTATATGTTATAACATCCTTGTTGCCATAATCTTGCATGCAAGATAAACAATAAATGTTAAAGCCTTTATCGTGTAATGTTGCAAAGGTACTAAACATAATTGAGTATCACAAATATTTCTTGTATTTTTTGCTGTTTTACTGTTTTTTTCGTACCTTTGTGCAACAAATAAATTGCAAATGATACATATTGCGCTTACCATAGATGAAAATTATGTACGTTATTGTACTGTAGTGATGGCTTCTATTTTGGAAAATAACAAAATGGATGATATCACATTCCATATTGTAGCTAATGATTTAACGAGTAATAGTAAAACAATTATATCTGATCAGGTTAAAAACAGTAAAGCTTTGGTGAGTTTTTATACTGTGCCATCGCTTTTGCTCGAAGCTTATGAACTTAAATGGGGGCATAAGCGTCTTTCTATGACAGTCTTTTATAGATGTTTGTTAGCTACCATATTACCGGAAACTATAGAAAAAGTAGTCTATATGGATTGTGATGTGTTGGTGTTGCAATCATTAAGAGATTTGTGGAATACGCCAATGGAAAATATTGCAGTGGCAGGTGTACAAGACTTATTGGAAACTCCTAAGGAATATTTCAGTCGTTTAGAATATGATAGTAAATATGGATATTTTAATGGTGGTATGTTGTTAATCAATTTAGATTACTGGCGTAAACATAATGTAGAAAATCGTCTTAAAGAATATTTTAGAGCCAATTTAGATAAAGTTGTTCGTAACGATCAAGACATTATGAATGCGGTTTTATATAAAGAAAAACAGATGTTGGATATGAAATGGAATGTCCAGATTGATGTGTTCTTGACAAAACATTATTCAGATATAAACTTGAGGAATAAATGTCTTGCAGTTGCTGGTGATATCGGTATATTGCACTATTGCTACCGTAAAAAGCCATGGCATTATAATTGTATTCATCCGATGAGAGAATTATTTTTCAAATATCAGAACTTGACTCCATTCGATGATTATTCACGTTTGCAGAAACCATTATCTAAAATGCATCGTTTCTTGCATAATTTGCCTTATACTTTAGGTATTAAGGAGGCTAAAATCTTAGACAAGAAAAAGTTTGAGAGATATTTGGACGAAAAGAATAATTAGATATAAGCATAAAAAAATATGATACCAAAGGTAATACATTTGTGTTGGTTCAGTGATGACCCTTATCCTGTAGAGATAAAGGTTTGTTTGGATACATGGAAGCGCCTGATGCCCGATTATGTAGTTAAAGTTTGGGATTATGCTGCGGCAAAGTCTATTGGCAGTGCCTTTATTGATGAGGCTCTGGAGGCTCGAAAGTGGGCGTTTGCAGCCGATGTGGTGCGATTCTATGCCGTATATAAGGAAGGCGGCATCTATATGGATAGCGACATCTATCTGCTTCGCCGTTTCGACGAGATTCTTCCTGAGGATGGGTTTGTTACTTTTAGTGAGAAGGATAAGGAGGAGTTTGGCTTGCAGGCAGCCTTCTTTATGGGGACAGCTGGCAATGCGTTCTGCAAGAAGATGTTTAAGTATTATCAGAGTCGTCATTTCAAGAATCCTGACGGTTCTTTCAATGTTACGATTTCGCCTTATACGATGTCGGCTGTAGCGAAGTCCTTCGGCTGGCAGGTGAAGGATGAAAAGCAGGTGGTGCCTGGGTTGACGGTTTATCCTACGCATTTTGTTGCTCCCAACAATCATTATCCTGTGGATAGCGAGACGATTGGAGTGCATCGCGTAGCGGGTAGCTGGCGAAAGAGAAAATTGGGACGATTCATCGAGATTAAGGTCAAGCATTTATGGCATGTAGTAAAATATGCCCTTTTCAAAAAGTGAGAAGGGCATATCTTACTATGTGCAATTATTTGGAGAGTATAAACTATACTATTGAACATTCCTGAATAGCGTTTTTTAGATTCTCGCCATTGTTAATATCTATCGCCATCTGCTTTGTTTGGGCAAGCATACCGGCATATTCTTCTTCCGAAATGCCGGCTAGGCGCCCTGGAAGTTCTTTCAGGGAGTTGATGGCAAATCCCACTCCCCTCTCTTCTACAAGCGGAGCAATGGCAGATTCTTTCCATACGATGATAGGTAATCCGGCACGCAGGTAGAAGGATGCCTTGTGCGGGGTGTTGTATTTCAGATAGCTTCCGAAGTCGCCATGGCATTCTTCTAGGGAATCTCCATCCCATACCAAACCGAAGTTTCCATGCACTTGCTTGATGAAATCGTCGGCATTCATAAAGCCGTGCCATACGATGTTCTTGTCTTTTGCCACGGCATCATAATCTTCCATGTTTCCATAAAGATGAAACTTAAACTGGTAATCCAGTTCCTGCATCTTCAGGATAAAGGCGTTTTTGCGCAGGTTGAGTGAGCCAGCATATACGATATCCCAGGCCTCGTTGTTTTTGTGCTTTTGATCTGTAGCTATAGATGGTGACAGATAATCATGGAAGCCTAAAGCTCCAATAGGCTTCTTAAAGCCTTGCTGTTCAAGCCATCCCTTCATCGCTTGATTGGTGGCGATGACATAATCAGTGTGGCTCAGGCGCTTCAACTCCTGCTCAATAGTTAATTTCTTTCGTCTGAAGCTACCTAAATCATGAATCAGGGAAATGGTCTTGGCTCCTTTGAGGTGTGCCATCTTGCAGATGAAGGAAAAATATTTCTTTACAGGATATTGCAGTACGATGACATCTCCTTTCTGAATGCGAGAGCAGGCGATGAGGGTACTCGCCAGGTTATAGAAGAAGGCCAGGAATTTATTGTTGTCGATTTTGCAAGGCAAGCCGATGCTTGCTGCCCCCATCGAGTGCAGCACCTTTTCGTAATCTGTCTTTGCCTTGTTGCCAGCACTTGTCTGATTGTAATAAGTGCGGCTGATATAACATAATCTTCTTTCCTTCATATAGCCTATTGATTAGTTCCTTGTGATAGTATCGAATTACATCTCTTTCGGTACAACCTTCCCCTTCACCACTTCATATCGCTTGTCAAACTCCTCCCTGGTTCGCTTCCATCTGTTATGCGTCCATAAATAATAAGGTGGATTCTTGCGGATGGTTTCTTCCAACATCTGGAAGAAGCGACGGGTAATCTCGTGCTCCGGCAGAGTGTTTGGCTCACGGGTGATGAGCTTGTAGGTTGCCGTATAGTAGCCTCGCTTCGGGCGCGACATCTCTACATAGAACACGGCATCGTTCATCTTTTTCATGATTCTCTCGCCGCCAGTAAACACTGGGGTTTCGGGATGGTTGAGGAAAGGAAGCCACAGGTGGATGTTCTCCCACTTGGGTCCCTGGTCGCTGATGTAGCCGAAGATGCTCATGATGCCCTTGCGCTTGTAATCCACCAGATAGCGGAGGATTTCTTTCTTGGGCACCACCACGCCATTCTCCTCGTGAGAACGGATGCGCTTGAAGAGTTCGTCGAAGGCATGGTTACGCAGAGGGTGATAGATGAGGCCTATCTTGCGTGACTTGGGCAGTTCGATACCCACGCATGAGAGCCACTCCCAGTTGCAGTAATGGCCCAGGATAGCTGCCACGTTCTGACCTTCCAGGAAACATTGCTCCACTTCCTCACTGTTGATGACCTGGAATCGCTGGTGCAACTCCTTGTCACTGATGCTGAGCAGTTTGACAGCCTCGAAGAAGTAATCGCTGAACCAGCGATAGAACTTCTTCTCGATGTCGATAATCTCTTCTTCTGATTTCTCAGGAAAAGAGCTGGTGAGATTCTTACGCACAATACCCCTGCGGTACTTGATGACGCGATACATCATGAAGTACTCGAAATCGGCAATGCAGTAGAGCAGCCTGAATGGCAGCAGCGATATCGCATAAAAGAATGCATAAACAATCTTAACCATCTGTAAAACTATAAATTCTTAACTATTAACTCTTTACTCAATTACACCTGCTGCATGTCGTGCAACTTCTTGTAATATCCGTCTTTTCTAATCAGTTCATCGTGGGTACCACGCTCCACAATCCTGCCCTCGTGCAGTACGCAGATTTCATCGGCATGCTTGATGGTACTCAGTCGGTGGGCCACTGCCACGGTGGTACGGGTCTTCATCAATCTCTCCAGGGCATCCTGTACCAGACGCTCGCTCTCTGTATCAAGAGCCGATGTTGCCTCGTCGAGGATAAGGATAGGAGGATTCTTGAGGATGGCACGGGCGATGCTCACACGCTGGCGCTGACCGCCGGAGAGTCTGCCGCCACGATCACCGATTCCGGTATCGAAACCATGTTCCGACTTGGTAATGAACTCGTAGGCATTGGCTATCTTTGCCGCATTGGCGATATCTTCATCGGTAGCATCGGTCTTGCCGAAGCGGATATTATCCTTGAAGCTGGCATTGAAGAGGATTGCCTCCTGGTTTACATTACCTATCAGCTGGCGGAGATCGTGTACGGCAAGGTCTTTCACATTGATGCCGTCGATGAGCACCTCGCCCTCCTGTACATCGTAGTAGCGAGGAATTAGGTCGAGCATCGTACTCTTTCCGCTACCGCTCTGTCCCACCAGTGCGATGGTCTTTCCCTTAGGAATCACCAGGTTGATATCCTTCAATACATAAACCAGCTCATCGTTCTGATGATCGGTATAGGCGAAAGATACGTGGCGGAACTCTATCTGATGCTCGAAGCTGCTGATATGCTTCGGGTTCTCCTTGTCCTTGATTTCAATCTCTGCCTGTAGAATCTTGTCGATACGTTCCATGCTTGCCAATCCCTTTGGGATATTGTAACTCGCCTTGGAGAATTCCTTCAGCGGGTTGATGATGCTGTAGAGCATCACGAGGTAGAAGATGATGGTAGGACCATCGATTCTGCCGTAATCCAGAACCAGGATACCGCCAAACCACAATACTACCACGATGAGGATGGTTCCCAGGAACTCACTCATCGGGTGAGCCATTTGCTGACGGATGTTCACGCGCATGATGTTGTCGCGATAACTGCTATTCACCTGGTTGAAGCGCCAGTTCATCTTATCTTCAGCACAAAAAGCCTTGATGATGCGCAATCCGCCCAAGGTCTCCTCTACCATACTCATCGTATCACTCCAGAGCGACTGTGCCTCGGTACTTTGTGCCTTCAGTTTCTTTCCCACAACACCCATGAACCAGCCGAATGGTGGCACAAAGAGGATGGTGAAGAGGGTGAGCTGCCAGCTGATGCAGATGAGCGTAATGAAATAGAAGAGAATGAGGATAGGATTCTTGAAGAGCATATCGAGCGACGACATGATGCTGTTCTCCACTTCCTGCACGTCACCGCTCATTCGGGCGATGATATCGCCCTTGCGCTCTTCGCTGAAGAAGCCCAGCGAAAGCGAGGTAATCTTCTGGTAGAGCTGGTTGCGGATATCGCGAACAATACCCGTACGGATAGGGATGATGGTGGCTGAAGACAGGAAATAGGCTCCCGTCTTGAGGAATGTCATGAAGGCAAGGAACAAGCCGATAACCAGCAGAGCCAGTGATGCACTGTGCGCAACGATGAACTCCTGGATGTAATAATACAGGTTGTTGGTTGCCACTTCCTTGATGCTGCCCAGCGTTCCGTCCCATTCCATATAGTCGTTGGCACGGATTCCGCCATCTACCTGGAAGAGAATCTGCAGGATTGGTATCAAGGCTGCAAACGAAAAGATGTTCAATACCGCTGACAGGATATTGAACAGAACAGAGAGCCCCAGATATTTCTTGTAGGGAGGGACGAATCGTCGTAAGATTTGCAAAAATTCCTTCATAGGTGCAAATATAGTGTTTTTAAGGAAGACCGCCAAACTTTTGGCGG
The DNA here is from genome assembly GCF_003473645.1 of Prevotella sp. AM23-5. NCBI lineage: Bacteria > Pseudomonadati > Bacteroidota > Bacteroidia > Bacteroidales > Prevotellaceae > Prevotella > Prevotella sp. AM23-5. The sequence continues at coordinate 32,985 of NZ_QUCG01000003.1, forward strand.
TCTTTCTTTTCTTTTATTCAGTTTTTTCTTATCGGAGAGTCTTTTTTGCTCCGTTTTTCTTCTTTTAAAGAGCAATTGTTATTCTTTAACTTCCTCTCCGAAGAGGGTAGCAGAGGTAGAACCGGTGATGCGGACCTTTACGAACTCTCCGATGTGGTGGTTACCCTTGTCGATGACCACTGCCTTGTTCTGCTCGGTGCGACCCATCATCTGCTCACGGCTGCGCTTGCTGAAGTTCTCGATGAGGATGGTGAATTCCTTGCCCTCGTCCTTCTTGTTCTGCTCGGCACTCACCTCGGTCTGCAGCTTGATGAGCTCGTTGAGGCGGGCTATCTTGGTTTCCTCAGAAACGTTGTCTGGCAGATGCTTGGCAGCGTAGGTGCCAGGGCGCTCTGAATACTTGAACATGAAGGCGCTGTCGAAGCCTACTTCCTTCACCAGCGAGAGGGTTTCCTGATGGTCTTCCTCGGTTTCGTCGTGATAACCCACGAAGATGTCGGTGGTGATGCCGCAGCCCGGGATGATGCGCTTGATGTCAGCGATGCGCTGCAGATATTCCTCACGGGTGTATTTGCGGTTCATCAGCTTCAAAATCTTGTTGCTTCCGCTCTGTGCAGGGAAGTGGATGTGCTTGCAGAGGTTTGGCTCTTCGGCAATGGCGTGGAGAATGTCCTCGGTCATATCCTCTGGGTTAGAGGTGGTGAAGCGTACACGCATATCCGGCACAGCCTGGGCTACCATGTGCAGGAGCTCGGCGAAGGAAAGGCTGCCTTCCTCGCGCTTGCCCGATGGAGAGAGACCGTAGCTGTTAACGTTCTGTCCCAGCAGGGTAACCTCCTTGAAGCCACGCTCGTGCAGGTCGCGCACCTCACGCAGGATGCTTTCGGCATCACGGCTGCGTTCACGTCCACGGGTATAAGGCACGATGCAGTAGTGGCAGAAGTTGTTGCAACCACGCATGATGCTTACGAAACCGCTCACTCTGTTGCCACCGATGCGCTGAGGCACGATGTCACGGTAGGTCTCTGTCTTTGAAAGTTCTATGTTGATGGCGTTTGTACCCATCTCGCACTGCGCAATCATATCCGGCAGATTGAGATAGCTGTCTGGTCCACAGACCAGGTTGGCATAGTGGTTCTGGATGAGGTCATCCTTTACTCGCTCTGCCATACAGCCCAATACGCCGAGAATCACCTTTCTTCCCTTCTTCTGCTCAGCATGGAGGGTGTCGAGGCGATGGTAAATCTTGTTTTCCGCATTCTCGCGGATACTGCAGGTGTTCAGGAAGATGGCATCAGCCTCTTCTTCTTTCTCACAAATCTCGTAGCCTGCCATCTGCATTACAGAGGCAACTACCTCACTGTCTGCCACGTTCATCTGGCAGCCATAAGTTTCAATAAACAGTTTCTTCATTGTTCTAGATGAATTCTAATTTATGTTTGATGTATTAATTAATATGATTTCTTTCCTGTATCTTCCATGCCGTATCATTTCATGTTCTTTGATACTGCCATCAGCAGGAAGTAGATGACTACGGCAGAAATCCATCCGGCGATGGCATCGATGAGATAATGTGCTTGGATATACACGGTAGCCATACACAGGAAGATGTAGAATGGCAGCATGGTGAAGAGCAGCTTGCGGTTTCTGCTGTGCCAGGCAAGGAGCATGCAGATGGTACTTACGCCCACGTGCGAACTCGGGAAGGCGGCGGTAGGTCGCTCTCCTGCTTCCTTGGCATCCTCTACGAGCTGGTAGAAGATTCCGTCGGTATAGCCTGGGGTTGTCAGACAGTTGGTATGGGTGCTGAAGTAATCGCCCATTGCCGGGAAGATGCCCTTGGCAATATCCTGCACTCCCACGGCGTCGAAGTAGAACGTTGGCCCTACTACCGGCACGTAAATGTAGATGAGATAGTAGATGAAGAAGCTGGCAAGCAGTACAAAGCTAACCCGTTCTGCCTCATAGTATCTGCAGAAGAAATAGTAGAGTACTACCGCTGCTATCATCGGATAATACATGAAGTATCCCATCGACATCAGTTCGCTCACCACCGCCCAGGGCAGTGCCTTGGCAAAGAGCAGGGCGGGCTGGCATCCGAAGAGATCCTGTTCCCATCCCGCAAAGAGATGGTCTAGGTTGGGGAACATGCGGTTGATCTCGTAAGTATCTGGATACCACCAGGCAAGCAGGGCAATCTGCGCCATGATGCGCACCATCTTCGTTATCCTGCATGGAATCATGCGATATACGCCCCAAAGGGCGAGGGTCATGACCAGAATTCTCAATCTGCCCCAAAGCATCGACTCCGGATTCACTACCTTGGTAAAGGTAAAGAGCATGGTGAAGATTGTTATCGCCATATAGCCCAGCATCACCCATTCCAGTGGCAGGAGTCCCTTCTTGGGGTTCTTTTCTATCTTAAAATAATCTTTTATCACGGTGTTACTTTGAACTTTGAGATTTGAACATTGAACTTTATGATATGCTTTTACAGCCATCCGTTATCCTTGTACCACTTGATGGCAAGCTTTACACCTCTTGACAGAGGGTAGTGGGGATGATAGCCCAGCTCATCCATGGCTGGCTCGATGTCACAACGCCAGTTGCGCTGTTTCAGGATGTTATACTTGTCATTGTTCAGTGCCGACATCCTACCGGTCATTCTGCCGAGATACTCGCCGAAGAAGGTTACGATGCGGAGCACCCAGATAGGAGCCTTGATGCGCAACATCCATGGATTGCCCAATTCCTTATGAATCAGGTCGCTGAAAGCTTCCGACTGGTAAACTTCGCCATCGCTGAGGAAGTATTTCCTGCCGTTCATACCATGGTCTAGGGCAAGGAAAACTGCCTGCACCACATCCTGAACATACACGAAGGTGATGTCCTGACGCTTGAATCCTACAGCAAAATCCACGTGCTGCCTGATGCTCTGCGCCATGAGGAAATAGTCTTTTTCTCTTGGACCATATACGCCGGTAGGGCGCAGGATGATATAAGGGAAGTTGTTGCCGATGCTGTCGAGATAGCGCTCTGCGGCAAGCTTGCTCTTGCCGTATGCCGTATTAGGCTTAGGCACATCGTTCTCGCAGATTTCCTGATAAGGCTGCTCCTCGCGGATGGCTCCGAAGATACTGAGCGAGCTGACGAAGACAAATCGCTTGATAGGCATTCCCAGATGCAGGATGGCATTCACCAGGTGCTTGGTGCCCTCGGTGTTTACCTTATAGAAATCCTCTGCATGCAAACACTTGGTAGCGCCAGCTGCATGCACAATATAGTCGAACTCGTGCGGAGCGAGTTCCTTCTCCAACTCTTCCTCTGAAGAAAGATTGAGATTGATGAAATGGATGCGCTCGTCTTGCAGGTATTTTCTGGAACTGGTAGGGCGTACTGCCGCCCAGGTTTCCATGCCTTGTCGCAAGGCTTCTTCTACGATGTAACTGCCGATAAAGCCCGACGCACCCGTTACTAGAATCTTCATGAATTATATATAAAATTGCAATTTCGGCTGCAAAGATACGACTTTTTGATGATTTATCACCATGATTCTGTTCAAAAAGGAGATAAAATTTGAAAAAATAGTGTGGGTTTCTATAAAATGTTGTATCTTTGCATGCATGGAGCAAGTATCGGGTTTTTATTTCCCTCCCTCAGAAACGACTTCTGCGCAGTTCTGCAACATGACAGAAATCTCGGCTAGTGGCTTTAATATCCTTATCCGTGCCAAGCGTGATGGCAGGTGGTGGATCTTGAAGGCGCTCGCTCCCGCTGTGCGCAATAGCGAGGTGTATCAGAGCTTGCTTCAGAAGGAATTCGATATCATGAAGCATGTCCAGCATCCCGGAGTTGCCGAGGTAATGGGTATCGAAGAAGTGGACGGATATGGCAAATGCCTTGTGATGGAATGGATAGATGGAGTGACTCTGGAAGAGTGGCTCCAGCAACATCATTCCAAGGCGGAAAGGGTGCATATCGCCAACCAGCTGCTCGTGGTGCTTGAGTTTGTACACGATATGCAGGTGGTGCATCGCGACCTGAAACCTTCCAACATGATGGTTACCCGTAATGGAAGCGTGCTGAAGCTGATAGATTTCGGATTGGCTGATGCCGACAGCTATGCCGTACTGAAGGAACCGGCGGGAACAGATGGATATGTTTCTCCCGAACAGCAGAAGGGCGGACCTACCGATGTACGCAATGATATCTACAGCGTGGGCGTTATCCTAGATAAGATGAGGCTGAATTTCTCTTATCGCCTGGGATTGAAGCGTTGCCTCCGTCCGTTGGAGGAACGATATCCCAACATGACCGCCATGCGCCAGCATATTCATTCTCTGCATCGCAACCTGCTTGCCTTCTGGATTTCTTCGGGAATATTGGCGGCATGTACTACGGGTGTGGTTATATATAATAAGGTGAACGAGCCTCCTCGTGGATACGATGTGGTGGCAGAGTTTAAGATAGGAAACCTGGCTTATAAGTCGTGGGGTGGTGGAGTCGTGTCGGTTAGGGCTGCCAATTCCAAGGATTCCTGCATCGAGGTACCTAAGACGGTGAACTTCCAGGGAATGACCTATAAGATAGATGAAATCGAAAAGAAGGCGTTTGCCGATCAGCCCGATCTGAGGAAACTGGTGTTTCCGGATACCAAGTTCCATGTGATGAAGCAGATGGTGGAGAACAGTCCGAATCTGCACAGCATCTGTTTCCGAAGCGCCTTGCCGCCAGTCATCGGCAATGCCATCTGGAAGACCAGGATTCAGGATGTCTTCAGTGAATCTGATTTCAAGCGTGTCATCCTGTATGTTCCAAAAGGCAGCTTCGATGCTTATCGCAATTCTGCATGGAATCAGTTTGAGAATATCATTGAATATGAATAATAATGCAAATAGCCGCATCTCATGTGAGATGCGGCTATTTGCATTATTATATGTATCAATACCATACTTCTATCTGTGGTGATTCCTTGGCATAGCTAGGCATGCACTTACCGATCTTGGCTCCGATGTAGGTAGGGTCGCAGATGTAGAACTTCTTGCCCTTGTACTCGTATGAGGTTCCGTTCTCTACCGGCTCGTGGAAGGCTACGGCTGTACATTCGTGTCCTGGGAACTGGATGAGATGTACATCGAGTCCGAGTATCTCGTGTACCAGATAGGCATAGAAGATGGCGCGGTCTTCGCAGTCGTTCTTAGGATAGTAGAGACTTTCCTCGAAGTAGAAATACTTCTCGCGATGGAACTGCTCATCATCGGTAGCGTATGGGAATCCCTTCTGTATGAATCGCAGGATGCGGTTGGCTGCTTCCTGTTCGCCGAGATCCTGTACCTGTGCTCTGATCTGCTTCACCACATCGTCGCGCAGACTCTTATCTACTACAGATGCGGCTACGGTAGGAATATCTATGATAGGATATTCATCGAGCAGCGGCATGACGCCGGTTGGTACTTCGCCCTGCAGGGTGATGCCCGCAGCTTCGTATCTGAACGGCTTGGCTTCATCGCCAATCACGGTCTTGCCGGTGAATCTCAGTCCCATATCCTTACCCAGCTCTGCGCCCTTAGGCAGTTCGCAGGAACGGAAGGATCCTTCATCCTCTACGTTCGGATAGATGTAGTAGCGCTTGCCGTCAATATTGAGGTACGACTTCTCGAATACGTGCTCCACGTAAGGGATGAGCATCACCACGTGGTTGCCGCACAGGGCAAGGCGTACGTTGTAGCCGCAGTTGGCAAGCACATACTGCGAAGCGATGATCTTCTCATTCTGGCTGGCGTTTGGCATGGCGGTATCGATGTATTTCTCTACGAGCATGGCAGAACCCCAGTCGCTGAGTCCCATCTTGCGTGATTCGGTGGCGAAAGCCTGGGTTACTTCCTTGAGGTCTGATTGCTTGAGATTCTTCCAGTAGTTCACCACATCATCGGTAGAGCTGATGCTCATGGAAGCGAGTCGGGTTGCCTTTTGCATCTGCAGGTTTGCACCATAGAAGTTGACGTCGATGGTCTGCTTGCTTGCCGGAATGCTGACGTGAGGCACGTTTGGCAGGGCAGGCATGACTGGCACGGCTGCTACGGCAGGCATCAGCGGCAGTTCGATACCCGAACCGGTGTATTCGATGTCTGGAATATCAGGCTTTACCTCTGGCAGTTTCGGCTTCTTCACCGGTTCTATTTTTGGACGGATGGTAGGAGCCTTTGGATCTGGCTTCTTCGGAGTTTCCGGAGTTACCGGAACGGCAGGAACCTTAGCCAGCGGATCGTCTGGCAGGGCTGGTACCTTCGAGAGGTCGGGTCTGTTTACGAGATCTCCGAATCCGCCTTCCGGAATCAGGATTGGGCTTACCGGCATCTTTGGCTTCACGGTAACCGGTTTCTCCGGCTGTTTCGGAGCTGTATATGTTGGTGGCGTCTTAGGCTTAGGCACCTGCGAGCGCACATCTCCCTTAAACTTCTTGTATTCTTTCCATACGCCTTGCATATACTTATCGTAGTCGGTAAGTATGGTGTTGCGGAACTTGTTGTAATCATCCAGCATCGCCTGTCTTGACTGCTGGAACTGTTTCACAAAGTCATCGTTCTGCGAAAAGCTTGGTGTTGCATGCAAACCGAGCAGCAATATGAAACTGAGAGTAGGATAAATTCTATTCATAATCTGTAATTTTAAGATTTCTACTTTCTGTGTTGATAGATTCGGGGCAAAGATACGATTTTTTTCTTAATCGCCCAACTTTTTTAAGGAAAAAGGCTCTCCTACCTTAAAATATTGGGAGGAGAGCCTATCTATGTACCGTTCTTAGCGAAGATTCTGTCCCGGAATAGGAGTTGTTTCCTATTTGGTTATGTTTGATAGATGGATTGTCATATCCTAGTTTTTCTATTTGTGCTGCAAAATTACGAAAAACTTTTGAGATAGCATTGGTTCAAATTGGTTCATTTTCAAAGACTGATGAAGAAAATGAAAAAAGAATGATTGAGAGTGGGAAAAAATGTGTATCTTTGCTGCAAAAAAAGAAAGGAATAGAAAATGATAGATACTTATAATCCTGAAGATTTCGAGCGCTTGAAGCAGGAAGTGGAAACCTTGGTGGGAAGATCCGTCAAGACACCTAAAGACTTTGAATTTCTCTCCCGCCAGATAGAGGGCTATACCAACGAGACCATCTCGGTGAGTACCCTGAAGCGTATGTGGGGATATGTGGCTTCGCCATGTAAACCGAGCAAGTATAATCTTAATTTGCTTTCCCGTATGATAGGTTATTCCGACTGGGAGGCTTTTTCGGGTGGAAACGAAGTTATGTCTTCCAGCCGCTTCTTCGTGAAGAGTAAGCTTATAGCGGATGCCTTGCAGAAGGGGGAACTGGTGAGATTGACCTGGTGCCCGGGCAGAGTGCTTTCCATCATGTACCGGGGCAATGATACCTTTGAGGTTGTGGATAGCATCAACAGCAAGCTGGCAAAGGGGGATACCTTCACCTGCCCGCAGTTTGTTGAGGATCAGCCGCTTTATCTTTCCAACCTCAGCCATCCCGGCATCCCGCTCTGTAACTATGTAGCAGGTCAGAATGGAGGAATCAAGTGGAATCTGGGGGGTGATTCTGGACCTTCCTGAAACATAAAGACAAAAAACAAAAAGCTTGGAATCACGAATGCGATTCCAAGCTTTTTTCATTAATTTCATTGGGGGTGAGCCTCATGCAGCTAATTTCATTGAGGGTTAAGCCTCATGCTGTCTTACACCCATACGAGCCTCTACTACGTTTACCACGTAGTCGCCGAGCTTCTCGCATTCCTGGATGATATCCATATACATGGTACCGATGGCATAGGTGTAGAGATGGTTGTTTACATCGTTGATGTTCTGACTCTTCAACTGGTTGCGATAGTTGTTGATCTCGTTCTCGATGTTGAAAGAGAGGTTGGCATCATTATCTACCTTATGCCCCACCAGGGTGATGTTCATCTGGGTGAGGGCATTATCTGTAAGCTCCATCATCTGGTGCATGTGCTCATACTGAGAAGGAATGAAGTCTTCCTTGCCACGGATGCGGCGGTTGAGGGTGCGGGCAATGTTGAAACAGCTGTCACCGATACTCTCAATCTCTGAAATCTCACGCAGCATGGCGCGGATCTTCGCCTTGGTCTCATCAGAAAGATGAGAATCGCTCACCTGGTCGAGATACTTCGCAATCTCAATCTCCATGTTGTCGGAGATTCCCTCGTATTTCTCGATGCGGGTATAGAGCTTGATGAACTTGTCGTCGTTGGTCTCGCCCAGGAGTTCCTTCACCATACCGAACATACGCTGGATGCGCTCGGCGAAACAGTGGATCTCCTTCTGAGCCTCCAATACTGAGATTTCCGGAGTCTTCATGATACCACTCTGGATGAAACGCAGACGGAAATCATCTTCGTCGGCATTCTTCTTAGGACGGATAATCTTGCATACCAGCTTCTCTATCTGTGGGATAAACCATACCAGGATAAAGGTGTTGGAGAGGTTGAACGTGGTATGGAAGGCGGCGAGCACGAACGACAGCTTGGCTGCATTGGCAACGAAGTGAGGATCGCTCTTCTCCATGGCATCGTCGAAACCTACCCAGCCGCAAACCAGATGGATGAACGGACGGAATACGCAGAGTATCCACAGCACACCGAAGATGTTGAATACCATGTGCGCCATCGCCGCTCTTCGCGCCTGCGTGTTGGCGGTGAGTGCTGCCACGTTGGAAGTTACGGTGGTACCGATGTTCTCACCCATTACGAGCGCAATACCCTGATAGATAGGCAGTACGCCGGTAGAACAGAGAATCATCGTAATCGCCATAACGGCTGCCGAACTCTGCACACACATGGTCAGGATACTACCAATGATCAGAAAGGTGATGGTAGTCTGGAAGCTGTGAGGGTCGAAGCTGGAGAAGAACTCCAGAACCGGCTGGTTATGAGCCAGATCCATGTCGATACCGGTTTGGCGAAGTGTACCCAAGCCGAGGAACATAAAGGAGATACCGAAGATGAAGTCGCCTATGATTTTGCGCTTCTTGCTATAGATGAGGATGATGGCGATGAAGAACGCCAGCCACACAAAGTCGGTGATGTTGAATGAGAATCCTGCACTCATGATCCAGGCGGTGAGCGTGGTACCGATATTGGCACCCATGATAACCGAAATAGCCTGGGCAAGGGTGAGGAGACCGGCATTTACGAATGATACCGTCATCACTGTCGTAGCAGTAGAAGACTGTACGGCAGCCGTGATGAGCGTACCCGAGAGTATGCCCGTCAAACGATTGGTGGTCATAGTTCCTAACACATGGCGGAGCTGTGGTCCGGCCATCTTCTGCAAACTGTCGCTCATGGTCTTCATACCAAACATCAGTAAGGCGAGTGCTCCGATAAGCCTAAAAAATATCCAAATCGACATATTATAACTTAATTAATGTTGTCAAAATCATCAAGTTTACGTTTTTTTTCGTAACTTTACGCTCTGTAAGCAATGCTCCGCTTGAGGGCTTGCTCAGGCCCGGTGAACGTCCTCCTGGGAGGTCTTCGTTAGGCTGTAGATTATTAACTTTGTAACATAGTTTTAACGCAAATGAAACAGAAGATACAAATCCGTTGCAAAAATAATAAAAAATCTCAGAAAGTCGAAATCGGAAGCACACTTTTTGATGTTTTTTCTTCATTTGACCTTAAAATGACCCATGGACCGGTGTCTGCGAGGGTAAATAACAAGGTGGAAGGCATGCATTACCGTGTTTATAACTCCAAGGATGTAGAATTCCTGGATATGAACTCTGCGTCGGGTTCACGTGCCTATACCCGGACGCTTTTCTTTGTACTGTGCAAGGCAGTGCAGGATATTTATCCGAATACGGATGTGGTCATCGATATTCCGGTATCCAACGGATTCTATGTGGATATCCGTCTGGGGCGCCCGGTAGTAGATGAGGATGTGAACATCCTCCGCCGCCGCATGCAGGAGATCATCGACTCCAAGATGCCGATACGCCGCTTCACGGTGCCTACCGAGGAGGCTATCGCCCTCTTCCAGGAAAAGGGCGATGTGGAGAAGGTGAAGCTTCTCAGAACTTCGGGTTCCATCTATACCACTTATTATAAAATAGGTGAATATGTGGATTATTATTATGGCACCCTACTCACCAATACCTCCCAGCTCTATCTCTTCGGGTTGGAGAAGTACTATGATGGCATGTTGCTGCGCATTCCTTCGGTCAGCAACCCGGATGAGCTGGGCGAAATGACCCGGCAGGACAAGATGTTTGATATCTTCAAGGAGCATCATCGCTGGCAGGAAATCCTGGGTATCAGAACCGTGGGTGACTTCAACCAGGCTATCGACGCGGGACATGCTACGGATATCATCAATATCAGCGAAGCGCTGCAGGAGAAGAAGCTGGCGAAGATTGCCGAGGAGATTGCCAGCCGCAAAGGGGTGAAGCTGGTGCTGCTGGCGGGTCCGTCTTCTTCGGGCAAGACTACTTCCTGCAAGCGTCTGAGCATCCAGCTTGCCGTAAACGGACTGAAGCCTCTGCAGATTTCGCTCGATGATTACTTCGTGGATAGGGATAAGACACCGAAGGATGAGAATGGTGAATTTGATTTTGAGAGTATCTATGCCCTGAACCTCGATTTGCTCAACGAGCAGTTTAATGCGCTCTTCCGTGGCGAGGAGGTGGAACTGCCGAAATACGATTTTCCTTCGGGCAAAAGTGTGAAGAGTGGTAAGAAGTTGAAGCTGGAGCCTAACAATGTTCTGGTGGTAGAGGGAATCCACGCCCTGAATCCGGAGCTTACGGCGCATGTTCCCGAAGAGCAGATCTTCCGTGTGTATGCTTCTGCGCTGACCACCATTCTGCTGGATAATCACAATTACATCCCTACAACGGATAATCGTCTGCTGCGCCGCATCATTCGCGACTATAAATATAGAGGTGTATCTGCCCAGGAAACCATCCGCCGCTGGCCATCGGTAAGATCCGGAGAGAACAAGTGGATTTTCCCATTCCAGGAGAATGCCGATGCCATGCTGAATACGGCGATGCTCTATGAGTTGTCGGTTCTCAAGATGCAGGCTGAACCGTTGCTCCAGCAGGTGCCGGAGAATTGTGAGGAATTTGCTGAGGCTTACCGCCTGCTGAAGTTCCTGAAGTATTTCAAGGGAATACCTTATAATAATCTGCCTCCAACCTCCCTCTTGCGAGAGTTCCTGGGCGGCAGTTCATTCCATTATTAGGAGTTAGTGTTTTTTGCCTCACTATGGCACAATATTGCCCTTTACCAGGGCAATATCTTGCCGTGGTGAGGCAAGATTCGTTATGTCGTGAAGGAGTTTTGAAGATAAGCGCTACTGCTTCATTTTCTTGCGTATCAAGCGCCACTCTCGCTTTTACTCTTCACTCTTCACATTTTGAGCGTAAGTTACTGATGTTCAATGAGTATTGTGGGTGAAGAGTAGGGGCTGACTCTTCACCACTCTTCACCACTCTTCACCCTGACTTTTTTTTGAGGGCGAAATCATTTCAGGAACAACGTCTGGTCTTCAATGATGACCAGCTCCGGGCTTCAATGATGACCACCTTCTGTCTTCAATGATGACCAGCTCCAGGCTTCAATGATGGCTGAGCTTCGTGATAAGGTGAAGAGAGGTGAAGAGTGGTGAAGAGTGAAGCTTGACTCTTCACCTGTTTAATGTATTGATAATTAATGGATTAATGCCAAAGCGTGAAGAGTGAAGAGTAAAAGCGAAAGTGGCTTTCTATACAGCCGTTTTTCGCTTTAGAGCTTGCTTCCGTAGCAGAGGTCTCCGGCATCGCCGAAGCCAGGAATGATGTATTTGTGCTCGTTCAGTCCCTCATCGATGGATGCACACCAGATGGTAGTCTTATCCTCCGGGAAAGTCTTCTTGACGTGCTCGATGCCCTGTGGAGCGGCAAGCACGCAGGCTACATGGATGTGCTTAGGGGTTCCCTTGGTAAGGAGCGCCTTCATACCCATCTCCATGCTGATGCCTGTGGCAAGCATAGGGTCTGCGATGATGAGCGTCTTGCCGGTAAGGTCTGGAGTAGCCAGATACTCGATATGAACCCCCACCTCGGTATGCTCCTTGTTGGTATATTCGCGATAGGCACTCACGAAAGCATTGCCGGAGTGGTCGAAGATATTGAGGAAACCCTCATGGAAAGGCAGGCCTGCACGGAAAATCGTACCGATGACTATCTTGTCGGTAGGGAAATTTACCTGGGCTACACCAAGAGGGGTAGTCACGTCTCTGTTCTCGTAATTGAGGGTCTTTGAAATTTCAAAAGCCTCATACTCGCCGATTCTCTTGATGTTGTTGCGGAAGAGGAGTCGGTTCTTTTGATACTCGCAGTCGCGCATCTCAGCCAGATAGCGGTTGATGATGCAGTTATGCTCGCTCAGATTATTAATTTTCATAAGTCGTAGTATTTATATTCTTGTTATTTCAATTGATGTTTATTCCTGCTGAAATCATCTGTCAAGATGCAGCAAAGGTGATGCAAAGATAAGGCAAAATCCGGAAACCGCAAAATGTTTTCCGTTATTTTTTCCATCCGGCTTCTTCTGGTGTCATCCATGGGCTTTTATGTGTCTTCTGAACCCCTATATATATAATAGGTGGAAAATGAATTTGGATGAAGCAGATTTGCGGCGAATATTTGCAAAGTCAATATGGCAAATTATAGATGAATGGGTCGATTTTTTAATTCTTTAACCTAAAAAGGTTTTAAAAAGCAAGAATATTATCTAAGAATCTTTGCCATAAAACATATTTTTTGTAACTTTGCGGCGGTTTTAGGAAAAAAGGGTTTTGGAAATCCCATTTTGAATATTAGGATAAAGTTTCAGAAAAAAATATTTCACAACTTAAATACATTTAGAAAAAATGGCAAAGTTAGATTTGACAAAGTACGGCATTACTGGTGCTACAGTAATCGCTCACAATCCTTCTTACGAGCAGTTGTTCGAGGAGGAGACAAAGGCTGGTCTCGAGGGTTACGAGAAGGGTCAGCAGACAGAGTTAGGTGCAGTTAACGTTATGACAGGTATCTACACTGGTCGCTCACCTAAGGATAAGTACATCGTAATGGACGAGAACTCTAAGGACACTGTATGGTGGACAACAGAGGAGTACAAGAACGATAACCACCCAATGTCTGAGCAGGTTTGGGGTACTGTTAAGGATCTCGCTGTTAAGGAGCTCTGCAACAAGAACCTCTATGTAGTAGATGGTTTCTGCGGTGCTAACAAGGATACACGTATGGCTGTTCGTTTCATCGTTGAGGTTGCTTGGCAGGCTCACTTCGTAACAAACATGTTCATCCGTCCTACAGCTGAGGAGCTTGAGGCATTCGAGCCAGACTTCGTTGTTTACAACGCTTCTAAGGCTAAGGTAGAGAACTACAAGGAGCTCGGCTTGAACTCAGAGACTTGCGTTGCTTTCAACGTAACATCTAAGGAGCAGGTTATCATCAACACATGGTATGGTGGTGAGATGAAGAAGGGTATGTTCTCTATGATGAACTACTTCTTGCCATTGAAGGGTATGGCTTCTATGCACTGCTCTGCTAACTGCGATATGAACGGTGAGAATACAGCTATCTTCTTCGGTCTTTCTGGTACAGGTAAGACTACATTGTCAACAGACCCTAAGCGTAAGTTGATCGGTGACGATGAGCACGGATGGGATGACAATGGTGTATTCAACTTCGAAGGTGGTTGCTACGCTAAGGTTATCAACCTTGACAAGGAGTCTGAGCCAGACATCTACAACGCTATCAAGCGCAACGCTCTCCTCGAGAACGTAACTGTAGCTGCTGATGGTAAGATTGATTTCGCTGATAAGAGCGTAACTGAGAACACTCGTGTTTCTTACCCAATCTTCCACATCAACAACATCCAGCCAGGTTCTTCTGCTCCAGCTGCTAAGCAGGTTATCTTCCTGTCAGCTGATGCATTCGGTGTATTGCCTCCAGTATCTATCCTGACTCCAGAGCAGACTCAGTACTACTTCCTCTCTGGCTTCACAGCTAAGTTGGCTGGTACAGAGCGCGGTATCACAGAGCCTACTCCAACATTCTCTGCTTGCTTCGGTCAGGCATTCTTGGAGTTGCACCCAACAAAGTACGCTCAGGAGTTGGTTAAGAAGATGAACAAGAACAATGCTAAGGCATACCTCGTTAACACAGGTTGGAACGGTACAGGCAAGCGTATCTCTATCCGCGATACACGTGGTATCATCGACGCTATCCTGAACGGTGACATCGACAAGGCTCCAACAAAGCAGATTCCTATGTTCGACTTCAAGGTTCCAACAGAGTTGCCAGGTGTAGCTACTGAGATTTTGGATCCACGCGATACATACGCTGATGCTTCTCAGTGGGAGGAGAAGGCTAAGGATTTGGCTGCTCGTTTCATCAAGAACTTCGCTAAGTACACAAACAACGAGGCTGGTAAGGCTCTCGTTGCTGCTGGTCCACAGCTCTAATTCGACATTTCGAATTTATACTAAATATGGAATCCCGTTTCTCGCAAGAGAGGCGGGATTTCTTCGTTTTTACGCCTCGAAATCACTAAAAAACTTAAAAAATGCGCCTAAAATGAATAATTTGCATAATAATAAGGAGAAAAGGTCGAGTTTTTAAAGAATTCTCAGTAAATTTGCAGCTAAAAAGAAAAATTGGATAGAATGAAAAGTAAATTTTTAGCTTTTATAGCACTTGTTGCAGCTACTTTGTCGCTCTCTTCATGCTTGAACAGCGACGAGACGGTAGTAGAATATACAAATGATACAGCCATCACGAGTTTCTCTTTGGGAAAGCTCGGTAGATACACGAAGACTACTGCAGGCAAGGATACTCTGATCGCTGATAAAGTGAATGGAGCTAACTATAAATTTTATATAGATCAGGTTAACCGCCAGATCTATAACGTAGATTCCTTGCCTACCAAGACAAGGACCGCTGCCGTATTGGCTACCATCAGTAGCAAGAACAGCAGCCCTATCTTCATCATGCACAAGAATTGCCCTGAGAAGATCGACTCGGCAAAGTATTATTCCAGCACCGATTCCATCGACTTCTCTCAGCCACGAATGGTTCGTGTATATAACAACTCGCTCAATGCCTACGTTACTTACACTGTAAAGGTGAACGTGCATCAGCAGGAAGGCAATGAGTTCAACTGGCAAGCCAAGGCTCAACTCAATGAGCAGCTCGCAGCACTCAGCGACTTGAAGGTGCTTGCCCTGGGAAGCCATATCTATGTATTCGGCAAGACCCTCGGGGGAATGAAGATATACAAGAGTGCTGCAAGCGACGGTAACAACTGGGCTGAGGTAACAGCCAACCAGACTTTCGCAGCTGCCGATTATCAGAACGCGGTGCAGATGGGCGATCAGCTCTACATCCTCTCTGATGGCAAGGTGTATGCTTCTGCCGATGCTGCAACCTGGAGTCTGGTAGGCGAGGATAGCCAGCTCAAGCAGTTGGTAGGTGCCAGCAGCAAGTATCTCTATGCCTTCACCGCTACAGGCATCGCCGTGTCTAAGGACAATGGCGCAACTTGGGCTGCCCAGAAGATGGATGCTGACCTCTCACTCCTGCCTACCCAGAACCTGAGCATGAATGTTTCTACCATCGCTTCTGTGAAGAATGTAGAGAATGTTCTCCTGCTCGGTACCCGTGATGCAAGCTATGGCGATACCATCGCTACACTCTGGAATCATGTGGCTGATTACTCTGCCAATGCTTCAGAAAGCGCATGGAACTATATAGAATATGATGCTTACCAGAGTGGCAAGATGCCAATGATGGATCAGGTGCTCGTCTGTGGTGCTGATTCTGGCTTCGTAGCTCTCGGCAGCAACGGCAAATGGTATAAGAGCAAGAACAACGGACTGACATGGGGTGTAGATACACTCGTAACTATGCCAGCCGGATTCTCTGCTGCCACCCAGCGCTTCGGCTTCTGCCGCGACAAGGACAACTTCTACTGGGTAGTAAGAAACGGCAGCGTATGGAAGGGCCGCTTCAACAAGGATGGCTGGATCAAGGATCAGACTATCTTCGAATAAGACCGTCGTCGGGAATCATATTCATATCGCGGAAGGTATAGACATGAGGAGAAACTTGTGTAAATGCTTGTTGCTGCCGGTCTTGTTCCTCTTGCCGTTGCAGGTGATGAGGGCACAGGACGATTACCAGTATCGTCTGGAGATGGGTGCCGGCGTGGGACTGGTTGCCTATGAGGGCGACCTGAACGGCAATATTCTTGCCCACCAGCAGCCGATGGCAGCCATCGTGGGAAGATACAACTTCGACCCCTACAAGGATCTGCGGTTCAACCTGGGGCTGGGCAAGCTGAAAGGCTCTAACGACAAGGTGAAGACCGATTATCCCGACCTGGATGGGAAAGCCTACTCCTTCAGCAATACCCTGGTGGATATGAGCTTCGTCTTCGAGTACAATTTCTGGCCTTACGGCACAGGCAGGGACTACAGAGGAGCCAGGAGGCTGGTGCCTTTCATCTTCGGAGGTCTGGGAGCCACCTTTGTGAAAGGAGAACAGAAGAATGTCTTTACCGCCAACGTGCCTTTGGGCATCGGGGCGAAATACAAGATAAACGAACGGATGAACGTAGGCGTAGATTGGAGCATCCATTTCTCGCTGAGCGATGAACTGGATGGGGTAAAAGACCCTTATGGCATCAAGAGCAGCGGACTCTGGAAAAACCAGGACTGCTACTCCATGCTGCAAGTCTCGTTCACCTACAGCTTCAGCGCAAAGTGTAAAACGTGTAATAAAGAAGAATAAGAACTCTTAATTAAAGAATAAGATATGAACAACTTGGATATGAACAGAATACCTGAGCACATCGCCATCATCATGGATGGCAATGGACGCTGGGCAACAGAAAGAGGTAAGGATCGCAGCTACGGCCATCAGGCTGGAGTTGACGCAGTGCGTTGCATTACATCAGAATGTACTCGCCTCGGTGTGAAGTACCTTACTCTCTATACTTTCTCTACTGAAAACTGGAATCGTCCTGCCGACGAGATTTCTGCCCTGATGGGACTGGTGCTGACTTCTCTGGAGGATGAAATCTTCATGAAGAACAATGTGCGATTCCGTGTCATCGGCGACTTGAAGCGTCTGCCACAGGCTGTGCAGGACAAGTTGCAGGAGACCATGGACCATACCGCCAAGAACGATGCCATGACCATGGTGGTAGCCCTGAGCTACTCTTCGCGCTGGGAAATCATGAATGCGATGAAGAAAACCGTGAAGGAGGCAATGGAGAATGGTGCCAGCTATGAGGAGGTTGAGAAGATGCTTACCGAGGAAAACTTCGAGAAGCACCTGGAGACCAACTTCATGCCAGACCCTGAGCTCCTGATCCGTACAGGTGGCGAGTTGCGTATCAGCAACTACCTGTTGTGGCAGATTGCCTATTCTGAGTTGTATTTCTGCGATACCTATTGGCCAGACTTCAACGAGGAGTGCCTGCACAAGGCTATCGAGAGCTACCAGTCGCGCCAGCGCCGTTTTGGCAAGACCGAGGCTCAGGTAGAAGCAGAGGAAGAGAAGTAAAAGGGGGAAAAAGGACGAAAAATAGATACTATATATATAATAAGGTATAAATGAACAAGCTAAGAAAGATTTTCATCCTGCTATTCGGCATCATGGCGAGTGTGCAGGTTATGGCACAAGACAAGATAGTACATCCAGATATCTCGTATGCCGGAACCCCTCGCACCTTGACCCTTGGAGGTATCAATGTGTCGGGTGTGGAAGGATACGAAGACTATGTGCTCACTGGTATCTCGGGCCTGACAGTGGGAGAAGAGATTGAAGTGCCAGGCGACGCTATTACCAATGCCGTCAAGCGCTATTGGAAACATGGACTTTTCTCTAAAGTCGCTATCGCTGCCGACTCTATCGTGGGTGAAAAACTTTATCTTCACATCTATCTCGCAGTAAGACCTCGTATCTCTGACATCCATTATGTGGGTTTGAAGAAGAGCGAGCGTGAGGATATGGAGCAGAAACTCGGTATGGTCAAGGGTACTCAGGTAACACCTAATATGCTCGACCGTGCCAAGATCCTTGCCAAGAAATACTTCGATGACAAGGGCTTCAAGAATGCTGAAATCCAGATCAACCAGCGCGACGATGTGGCTAACAAGGGCCAGGTAATCCTGGACGTGATCGTAGATAAGAAACAGAAAATCAAGGTTCACCAGATTACCATCGATGGTAACGAGAAACTCTCGGACAGAAAGATCAAGGGTGGACTCTTTTCGAAGGGTGCCTTTGCCAAGACCCACGAGGCTGGCAAGTTTGCTACTTTCTTTAAATCGAAGAAGTTTACTCCTGAGAGATGGAAGGAAGACAAGCAGAAACTCATCGACAAATACTACGAGTATGGTTATCGTGATGCGCAGATCCTGGAAGACAGCGTAAGCAACTTCGACGAGAAGCACGTCAACGTATATGTCAAGGTAGATGAGGGTAAGCGCTACTTTACCCGCAATATCAACTGGGTGGGCAACACCGTATATGCTACCGACTATCTGAATGCCGTGCTCGGCATGAAGAAGGGCGATGTGTATAACCAGAAACTCCTGGGCAAGCGATTGCAGGAAGATGAAGATGCTGTGGGCAACCTCTATTACAACAATGGTTACGTGTTCTCTAACATCAATCCTGCCGAAGTGAACATCGACGGCGATTCCATCGATCTGGAGATGCGCGTGACAGAGGGACCTCAGGCTTACCTGAGCCACGTACGTATCAATGGTAATACCCGTCTCTATGAGAACGTAGTACGCCGTGAGCTCCGTACCAAGCCAGGCGACCTCTTCTCTAAGGATGCCCTGATGCGTTCGGCTCGTGAGTTGGCTTCCATGGGTCACTTCGATGCTGAGAAGGTTTCACCAGATGTAAAGCCTAACTACGAGGACGGTACTGTGGATGTAAACTGGAACTTGGAGCAGAAGAGTAACGACCAGATTGAGTTCTCGCTCGGTTGGGGTCAGACCGGTGTCATCGGACGTGTGGGCTTGAAGCTCAATAACTTCTCTATGGCAAACCTCTTCAACAAGAACAAGGAACACCGTGGTATCATGCCTATCGGTGATGGTGAGGTGCTGAGCATCGGTGCACAGACCAATGGTACCTACTACCAGAGCTACAACGTAAGCTACTCTACCAACTGGTTTGGCGGCAAGCGCCCTATCCAGTTCAGCGTAGGTGCATACTACAGCAAGAGTACAGACGTGTCAAGTAACTATTACAATAATGCAGCCATGTACAACTATCAGAGTTATTTATATGGCTATGGTTCTAGTTACTATAACAACTACGAGAATTATTACGATCCAGACAAGTACATCCAGATGGTGGGTGTGAGCCTCGGTTGGGGTAAGCGCCTCCGTTGGCCGGATGATTACTTCACCTTGTCTGTGCAGTTGGCTTACCAGCGCTACATGATGAAGAACTGGAGCTATATGCTGATGACCAACGGTAATGCGAACAACTTGAACTTGACCATCGCATTGAACCGTACGTCAACCGACAACCAGCTCTTCCCACGTCGTGGTTCAGAGTTTGAGGCAAGTGTCAACCTTACTCCACCATGGAGTGCGTTCGACAACAAGGACTACAAGAACCTCGCCAACAGCTCCAAGTCTCCAACCTACTCTGCAGAGCAGCAGGAGAAATACCGCTGGATTGAGTATCACAAGTGGAAGTTCAAGGCAAAGACCTATACCGCACTTACAGAGGGTCAGAAGTGCTTCGTATTGATGACCCGTGTAGAACTCGGTTTGCTCGGTGCTTACAACAAGTACAAGAAGAGTCCATTCGAGACCTACTATGTGGGTGGTGACGGTATGAGCGGTTATTCATCCTATTATGGTGAGGAGACCATCGGACTCCGCGGTTATGAGAATGGTTCTGTATCTTACAGTCCTACAACCGGTTACTATGCTTATGCATACGACCGCTTCTCATTGGAGCTCCGTTATCCATTCCTCCTGGGCAATACCACTATCTATGGTTTGACCTTCGTAGAGGCAGGTAACGCCTGGTATGATACCAAGGACTTCAACCCATTCAGCATGAAGCGCAGTGCCGGTGTCGGTGTGCGTATCTTCCTGCCAATGGTGGGTCTGATGGGTATTGACTGGGCTTACGGTTTCGACAAGGTATGGAACGGTAGCCAGTATAAGAAGGGTGGAAGTCAGTTCCACTTCATCTTAGGTCAGGAATTCTAAAGACGGATTTTATGAAGAAAATAGTATTGATGCTGATGATGGCTGTAGCAGCCATCTCAGCACATGCACAGAAATATGCATTGGTGGATATGGAGTACATCCTGCGCAATATCCCAGCTTATGAGCGTGCCAACGAACAGTTGAACCAGGTGAGCCGCAAGTGGCAGGCCGAGGTTGAGGCGCTCAATCTGGAAGCAAGCACCATGTACAAGAACTATCAGAACGAGGTAGTATTCCTCTCACAGGAGCAGAAGAAGGCCAAGCAGGACTCCATTATGCAGAAGGAGAAGGAAGCCAGCGACCTGAAGAAGAAATACTTCGGTGCCGAGGGAGAGCTTTACAAGAAGCGCGAGGCACTGATGGGACCTATCCAGGAGGAGATTTACAATGCCGTGAAGGAGATTTCCAACCTGCGCGGCTACTCGCTTGTTCTTGATAGAGCCAGCAACAATGGCATCATTTTTGGTTCGCCAAAAATAGACATCAGCAACGAGGTACTCCAGAAATTAGGCTATTCTAACAAATAATAAGTGTTATTCCAGGAAATAATCTAGGTTATTTCAAGAAATAATTGTATATTTGCAGCCGATAAGAGAGGATGCGGCAGGAAAATACCGCCCTCGGCATAACCAATTAAGAATAATAATTAAAAAAGAATAAACAGAAATGAAAAAGCTTATTTTAATGTTGATGCTTTGCGCACCAATGACAATGATGGCACAGAAGTTCGGTAAGGTAAATACTCAGCAGATCATGCAGTCTTTGCCAGACGTAGCTAAGGCCAACGGCGAGTTGGAAGCTCTCCAGAAGCAGAAGGAGAACGACCTCAAGTCTATGCAGGATGAGTTCCAGCGCAAGGCAGACGAGTACCAGAAGGGCGCAAGCACAATGAATGCTACTGCCAAGCAGCAGAAGGAAACAGAATTGCAGGGTCTTCAGCAGAAGATTCAGCAGGCTTACCAGGATGGTCAGCAGGAGTTGCAGAAGAAGAGCAGTGAGCTCATGCAGCCTATCATCGCTAAGGTACGTACAGCTATCGAGGCTGTAGGTAAGGCTGGTAACTATACATACATCATGGAGGAAGGCACAGCTATCTATACTGGCGCCAACGTGGTAGATGTTACCAAGGAAGTACAGGCTAAGATCAAGTAATCAAACGTAAGTATTTCTATAAAAAAGCTAAGGGCAGGCACAAGTGCCTGCCCTTATTTATCATCTAGTATATTCATATCATATATAATAAGGTATCACGCATTATGAAAAAGAATCTCCTATTTTTGGCGCTCGCTCTTGTTGCCCTCTCGGCTTCTGCACAGCAGAACCAGACTCCGGCGGAACAACCAGCAGCCATCGTTGCACAGCCAGCATTGCGATTTGGCTACTTCAGCTTTGAGCAGGTTTTTCATACCATGCCTGGTTATGCAATAGCCAAGCATAATATGGATGAACTCCGCGCAAAGTATGATGAGGAAACCAAGCGCGTGGAAACTGAGTTTAATACCAAGTATGAGGAATTCCTTGACGGTCAGCGCTCGTATGCCAAGACTATCCTGGAGAAGCGCCAGGCTGAACTGCGTGAATTGATGGAGAAGAACATCGCCTTCAAGGCTGAGGCTGCCAAACTCCTGAATCAGGCAGAGACCGATGCGTATGCTCCTCTCAAGACCCAGATCAACGAGGCTGCCAAGCAGATTGGCAAGGAGAAGGGATTTGCCTTCATCATCAATACCGACAACAACGCCACACCTTATCTGAGTGAAGAAATGGGTGAGGATATTACAGCAGTGCTGGAGGAGAAACTGAAATGATTCTGCCATCCAATCCCGGACCTATCGGAATCTTTGATTCCGGATATGGTGGCTTGACCATCCTGCATGGCTTGCGCCAGATGTTGCCGCAGTATGACTATATGTATCTGGGCGACAATGCCCGTGCACCATACGGTTCGCGCTCCTTCGAGGTGGTGTATAAGTTTACGCGCCAGGCTGTGCTGAAGCTTTTTTCCATGGGTTGCCATCTGGTAATCCTGGGTTGCAATACGGCTTCGGCAAAGGCGCTGCGCTCTATCCAGCAGAGAGACATCCCGGAACTGGACCCTGACCGCCGCGTGCTGGGCATCATCCGTCCTACTGCCGAGGTGATAGGTACGCTGACCAAGAGTCGCCACGTGGGTATTCTTGCCACCGAGGGAACCATCAAGAGCGAGAGCTACAAGATGGAGATTGGCAAGCTCTGGCCGGATATCCAGGTAAGCGGAGTGGCTTGTCCACTCTGGGCTGCTATCGTAGAGGCTAACGAGGCAGATAGTCCTGGTGCTGATTATTTCGTCAAGAAGCGCATCGACCAATTGATGCGTATGGATGAGGACATCGATACCATCATCCTGGGTTGCACCCATTATCCACTGCTCATGAGCAGCATCGTGAAGAATCTTCCCGACGGCGTGAGAGTGGTGCCACAGGGACAGTATGTGGCCAACAGTCTGCAGGATTATCTGCAGCGACATCCGAATATGGAACAGATGGTGACAAAGGGTGGTAGCTGCAAGTATCTGACTACAGAAAGTGAGGAGAAATTCAAGGAGTCGGCGTTGATATTCCTGCATGAGCAGGTGGACGTTACACACGTGGACCTTGAATAGTTTATAATTAATAGTTTATAGTTAATAGTTATGCAAGAAACAAGACAAAACCGTATATCAAGACTGCTCCAGAAGGAGTTGAGTCTTATCTTCCAGTCACAGACCCGCATGATGCATGGTGTGATGGTAAGTGTTACTAAGGTAAGAGTAAGCCCGGATCTTAGCATCTGCACTGCTTACCTCAGCGTGTTCCCATCTGAAAAGGGTGAGGAGATTCTGAAGAATATCAATGCCAACGAGAAGACTATCCGCTTCGACTTGGGCAGAAAGGTGAGAAATCAGTTGCGCATCATTCCTGAGCTCCGTTTCTTCCTGGACGACAGCCTGGATTATCTGGAGCGCATTGATGAACTCTTGAAGAAGTAAAAAAGTAAAAAGACAAATGAATTTTCCATTCTTTATTGCTCGCAGGTATCTCTTTTCCAAGAAGAGTACACACGTTATCAATGTGATCAGCTCCATCTCTGTGATTGGTGTGGCTGTGGCAACGATGGCACTCGTCATCGTGCTGAGCGTATTTAATGGTTTCCACGACCTGGTGGCTACGCTCTTTACGAGCTTCGACCCGCAGTTGAAGGTGGTGCCGATGGAGGGAAAGACGGCGCCTGCCGATGACCCGATATTGACGCAGATACGTATGCTGCCACAGGTAGATGTGGCTACTGAAACTGTGGAAGACCAGGCGCTGGCAATCTATGACGACCGTCAGGCTATGGTGAGAATCAAGGGCGTGGACGACAACTTCTCTGAGTTGTCACATATCAACGACATCCTTTATGGTGATGGCAGTTTCTCGCTCCATGCTGCCAATCTGCAGTATGGAACCGTGGGTATTCGTCTGGCGCAGACCTTGGGTATCGGGGCAAAATGGGATGGTTTTATGAAGATTTATGCTCCACAGAAGGAAGGACAGTTGGATATGATGAATCCGGATGCCGGCTTCGTGGTTGATTCGCTGAATTCTCCGGGTGTGCTCTTCGCCGTCAAGCAGTCGAAATACGACAAGAATTATATCATCACCTCCATTGCCTTTGCGCGCAACCTCTTCGGGCAGCAGGGTATGCTCTCTGATTTGGAGATCCGCCTGAAGGAGGGTAGTGACCTGCAGGCAGTAAAGGCTGAGATGCAGAAGATTGCCGGCACCAAATATAAGGTGTTGGATAGATTTGAGCAGCAGGAAGATACTTTCAAGATCATGTCGATAGAGAAGCTGATGGCTTACATCTTCCTGACCTTTATCCTCGTAGTGGCATGTTTCAATATCATCGGTTCGCTCTCGATGCTCATCATCGACAAGAAGAACGATGTGGTGACGTTGCGGAATCTGGGTGCCAATGACAAGCAGATTACGCGTGTCTTCCTCTTCGAGGGAAGAATGATTGCAGTGATTGGTGCGGTGATTGGTATCGGACTGGGCCTGTTGCTCTGCTGGCTGCAGCAGCAGTATGGCTTCGTAAGACTGGGCGACTCCGAGGGTTCCTTCATCGTAAATGCCTATCCGGTAAGCGTTCACTATTCTGATGTAGCCATTATCTTTGTAACGGTTATCGCCGTAGGCTGGCTTGCCGTATGGTATCCGGTGAGAGCTTTGAGCAAAAGACTTTTGAGTTAGTACTGAACTTTCTTTTATTAAGGAGTTAAGAGGGTGTGTCATAAGCCACATCCCATACGCCCTGAAAGGGCAGAAGCTCTTAGCCCAGGGCATCGCCCTGGGTTTTAGAATAAATACAACAAAGTCGCCCTGAAAGGGCAAAAGCTTTCAAATTCAAAGCTTTTGCCCTTTCAGGGCGACCTTGTTTTTTGCCAACATTACCCAGGGCGCTGCCCTGGGCTAGGAGCTTTTGGGCTTTCAGCCCGTCCTCGTCTGCCATTATTTAGACTTGTGACACACCCTCTTATTTATTTCTTTCTGATGAGTGTCAAGCCATCGCGCAGCGGCAGGATGACTACTTCTACCCTAGGGTCGTTGGCAATCAGGTCATTGAATGCACGGATGCCCTTGGTCTGATGGTCACGGTCGTAGGCTGGGTCGATGACGTGCCCGTCCCACAGCGTATTGTCTGCCAGAATATATCCGCCAGGATTCAGAATCTTCATCACCATCTCGTATGTCTCGATATAGGTGCGCTTGTCGCCATCCACGAAAGCCAGGTCAAACATCACCCCCAGTTTGGGTGCTTCTTCGTTGGCATCGCCAATACGGAAATCAATCTTGTCGGCAACATCCGAACCCTCAATCCAGGGACGGGTGAAATCTTCCATCTCGTCATTGATTTCGAAAGTATAGAGCTTGCCTCCTTCCTGCAATCCCTGAGCCAGACAGATGGCGCTGTAGCCACTGAAGGTTCCCACCTCAAGAATATTCTTGGGGCGAATCATCTGAACCAGCATCTTGAGTAATCTGCCCTGGATGTGACCACTCGCCATACGTCCGTGAATGGTATGGATATTGGTGGCACGGTAGAGACGATAGAGGTAATCTCCCTCTGGCTCAATATGTTGGCAGATGTATTTGTCTATCAATTCTGTTTCGGTCATCTTACTCCCCGTTTTCCTTTTGTGATAAGATTCCTGCGACGGCAAGGTCGTAGGAAGCCAGACCGAATCCACAGATGACTCCCAGGCAGGCGCAGGAGATGTAAGAGTGATGGCGGAACTCCTCGCGCTTGTGCACATTGGAGATATGTACCTCTACGCAAGGGCATTTCATGCTGCGGATGCAATCCTGCAAGGCAATGCTGGTGTGGGTGTAGGCACCCGCATTGAGCACTACGCCATCGTAGGTGAAGCCTACTTCCTGCAACTTGTTGATAAGCTCGCCCTCGATGTTGCTCTGATAGTATTCTATCTCTACATCAGGGTATTTAGCCTTCAACTTAGGCAGATAGCTCTCGAAAGAATTGCTGCCATAAATGCCTGGCTCGCGAACGCCCAGGAGGTTCAAATTAGGACCATTGATAATCTGTATCTTCATAATCACATGATTTTTTAAGTCTGTATCATTAATTTTTTGTATCTTTGCAGATGCATAGGTTATCTATCTCATAGCTAACCCTGATGCAAAGGTAATAATAAAATTGGAAACTGACAAGAAATTAGATAAGAAAATGGCAAATGACATCATCAGGAATTATATGAGGTACCTCAAGCTGGAGCGAAACTATACGTATAATACGCTTGAGGCCTATCGCCACGACCTGGAATATCTCATAGAATATGCCCGCCAGAACGATGTGGCACTGGTGGATATGAAGCTGGAAAATCTGGAGAACTTCTCGGCAAGTCTTCACGACAAAGGCATCGTTGCCCGCTCGCAGGCTCGTATCCTCTGTGGTGTGCGCTCCTTCTACCGTTACCTGGTGACCGACGGCTATATCAAGGATGATCCTACCGAACTGTTGCCTTCACCGCAGATAGGCGAACATCTGCCGGAATATCTCTCCGTAGAGGAGGTGGATATGCTGGAGGCTGCCATTGATCTCTCGAAATGGGAAGGGCAGCGCAACAAGGCTATCATCGAAACCCTTTTCTCCTGCGGACTGCGTGTTACGGAACTGGTGAATCTCAAGATCAGTCAGATCTTTGAGGAGGATAAGTTTATCAGAGTTCTGGGAAAGGGAAGAAAGGAGAGGCTGGTGCCTATCTCTGACAGGGCATTGAAGGAAATTCACCTGTGGTACATCGATCGCAATCTCATGAAGATCAAGCCCGGAGAGGAAGATTATGTCTTTCTGAACCGCAGAGGTGCCCATCTTACCCGTGTAATGATTCTCATCATGATCAAGAATGCGGCACAGGATGCGGGTATCAAGAAAACCATTTCGCCCCATACGCTGAGACATAGTTTTGCCACCGCTCTGCTCAAGGGTGGAGCCGACCTGAGAGTGATTCAGGCACTGCTGGGACACGAGGACATCGGAACCACGGAAATCTATACGCATATCGAAACTTCCGACCTCAGGGATGCCATCTTATACCATCATCCACGCAATATCAGGCACAGGGAAGAGTAAATGGTTATGATTCAGCAACAAAAGGAGGATTATTCGGCTGTATTTGCTCTATTTTTCGGCTGAATATGGCAGAATCTGAAAAAAAATGTGTAACTTTGCAGCCGCAAAATAAAGAACATCAATTAATAACAGAAAATAAAGGAAAAATATGGCATATTTGTTTTCATCAGAATCAGTTTCTGAAGGACATCCAGATAAGGTGGCCGACCAGATTTCAGATGCTTTGCTCGATCAGTTCCTGGCATACGATGACCATGCTCACTGCGCTATCGAGAGCTTCTGTACTACTGGTCAGGTAGTAATCATGGGCGAGGTTCGCTCTAATGTATATGTTGACTTGCAGACTATCGCCCGCAAGACCATCAAGAAGATCGGTTATACCAAGAGCGAGTATCAGTTTGACGGTGACTCTTGTGGTGTGCTCACTGCCATCCACGAGCAGAGTGATGACATCAACCGCGGTGTAAGCCGTGAGGAGGATGAGAATCAGGGTGCTGGCGACCAGGGTATGATGTTCGGTTACGCTACAAACGAAACCGCTAACTACATGCCTGTATCACTCGACCTGGCACAGCTCATCATGCGTGTGCTTGCTGATATCCGCAAGGAGGGTAAGGTGATGACTTATCTCCGTCCAGACTCTAAGAGTCAGGTTACCATCGAGTACTCAGACGATAATATCCCACAGCGCATCGATACCATCGTGGTTTCTACCCAGCACGATGACTTCATCAAGAAGTCAAATGGCGAGGACGATGATGATGCCATGTTGGCAAAGATTCGTGAGGATGTGATCAATATCCTGATTCCAAGAGTAAAGACTCACTTGAGCGACAAGGTATTGGCTCTTTTCAACGACGACATCAAGTACTTCGTAAACCCTACCGGTAAGTTCGTGATTGGTGGTCCTCATGGAGATACAGGTCTTACCGGCCGTAAGATCATCGTAGATACATACGGTGGCAAGGGTGCTCACGGTGGTGGTGCCTTCTCTGGCAAGGATTCTAGTAAGGTGGACCGTTCTGCAGCTTATGCAACCCGTTACATCGCCAAGAACATGGTAGCTGCCGGCGTGGCAGACGAGATGTTGGTTCAGGTAAGTTACGCTATCGGCGTGGCAGAGCCTGTAAGCATCTACGTAAATACCTATGGCAGAAGCCATGTGAATATGGCCGACAGCGAGATTGCCAAGAAGATTGCCGAGACGTTTGATCTCCGTCCAAAGGCTATCGAGCGCCAGTTGAAGTTGCGTCAGCCAATGTTCTTTGAAACTGCAGCATACGGACACATGGGACGTAAGAACGAGGTTGTGGAGAAGACCTTCACTAGCCGTTATCACGAAGCAAAGACCATGAAGGTAGAGCTCTTCACATGGGAGAAGCTCGATAAGGTAGATGAAATCAAGAAGGCTTTCGGTCTTTAAGGAACGAATAACAATAAGAGAGCGGTTTCTTAGGAAATCGATAGAAAAGAATGGTGCAGCAAGCAGATTCGATACATACAGGTCTGGAGATTGAAGCTGAATTACAGCAGCAATCTGTCCAGCAAAAACATAGCAGCCAACTCACACCTAAACTGGTGCTGAGTTGGCTGCCTAAGAATGCGACCCCTGCCCAACAGGATTCCATGATCAGGGCGCACATCAAACCCTGTGAGATTACTCACTGGAGCAGGATGCCCGATACCCTGCATCTGCCCGGACATAAGGCCGGCAAGAGTTTCAGAGATGTGAGCTTGCCGCAATACTATCGTGAGTCGTTCTTCTCGAAAGACTCGCTCTTCCATCCTGAGCTAAGAGGTGGAAGACTGGGCGTGGCGGGTGACCCGGTGCCTTATACGGTGGCGGGCGATAACTTCATCACCTCGTTGCTGCTTTTGTGCTTTGTGTTGGCATGTATTGCATTCTCCAAGTCGAAGCATTTCGTTTTCCGCCAGGCAAAGGCCTTCTTCCGCGTTCAGCGAGAGGGTACTACGGTGATTACGGAGACGAGTTCGGAGGTTCGCTTCCAGTTCTTCTTTGTATTGCAGACCTGCCTGCTGGTGGCACTCGGATACTTCTTCTACTCGAAGGCATCCATCAGCGATACGTTTACCATCGAGCAGAATTGGGTAATCTGTATCTATGCCGGATATGTGATGAGCTATTGCCTGATCAAGGCTTTGCTCTATACCATAGCGGGTCTGGTATTCTTCGATAAGAAAAAAAATGAACAATGGCTCAAGGCGTATCTCTTCCTGTTATCCTGTGAGGGAGTACTGCTGTTCCCGGTAGTTATGCTCCTGTCTTACTTCGACTTATCGCTCCAGGTAGCAGTGATATATACCATTATAGTACTCGTATTGGTGAAAATGTTGTCATTTTATAAGAGTTATCTTATCTTTTTTAAAAGAAATGGCTTGTTTTTGCAGATAATTTTGTACTTTTGTGCCCTTGAAGTAGTACCTCTGTCTGCCCTTTGGGGTGGACTCGTATTAATCAGTCATTATTTGAAAATAAACTTTTAAGACAAGATGATTAAAAAAATTTTAGTTTCTCAGCCAAAACCGGCAAGTGAGAAATCTCCTTACTATGATATCGAGAAGGAGTACGGCGTAGAATGTGTGTTCCGCCCATTCTTTAAGGTTGAGGGACTTACAGCGAAAGAATTCCGTCAGCAGAAGATTAATCTGTTAGACTACACTGCAGTCGTTTTTACATCTCGCCATGCAGTGGACAATTACTTCAAATTAGCCAAGGAGATGCGTATTACCATTCCTGAGGATATGAAGTATTTCTGTGTTATTGAGACCATCGCACTCTATATCCAGAAGTATGTACAGTATCGTAAGCGCAAGGTCTTCTTCGGTGATACTGGTAAGATCGACGGATTGATGGCACAGATGAGTCGTCATAAAGGAGAGAAATATCTCGTTCCACTGAGTAGTGTGCACAATGATGATGTGAAGAACCTTCTCGACGAGAAGAAGCTGAATCATACTGAGTGCGTGATGTATCGCACGGTAAGCAATGACTTCACAGAGGAAGAAATCAAGTCGTTCGACTATGATATGATGATTTTCTTCAGTCCTACAGGAGTAAAAGCCCTGAAGAAGAACTTCCCTAAGTTTGAGCAGGGCAAGATTGCTCTCGGTGCTTTCGGTCCGGCAACCATGAAGACTGTAACTGACGAAGGTCTTCGCATTGACTTGGAGGCTCCTACCAAGGAGTTCCCATCCATGACTGGAGCGCTGAAGGATTATCTGAAGCGAAACAATAAATAAGAAACTATATGATGTTGACAGAAACAGATAACACTTTCGGAAAGAGAGAGCACCTATGCAAGCAGACGCTCATAGACCAGCTCTTTAGCGGTAAAGCCCATGCTATGACGGCTTGGCCCTTGAAGATGGTGTATCTTGTTGTTGACAAGACTGATGAGCAGAGTGCTTCTGTAGAACTGATGGTAAGCGTGTCGAAGCGATTCTTCAAGAGAGCCGTGAAGCGCAATCGGGTGAAAAGACAGATCCGTGAGGCTTACCGCACCCAGAAGCATGAGCTGATGGAGCGTATGGCACAGATGCCCGACAAGCAGCTGCTGCTTGCCGTCATCTGGCAGGATGGCAAACTGCACGATTCGGCTGAGCTGAATGCCAGGATGAACAAGAACCTGCAACGATTGGTAGAGAAACTATGAAGTATCTGCTTATCGTCTGGCATGGATTCGTAAAAGCACTGACCTGGCTGTTGTTGCTTCCTATCCTGTTCTATCAGAAGTGCATCACTCCCTATACACCGCCATCATGCCGCTTTCAGCCAACCTGCTCAGAATATGCCAGGCAAGCCATACGGAAGCATGGACCTTTCAAGGGGCTGGCTTTGGCAATATGGCGTATCTTGAGATGCAACCCTTGGGGTGGTTCGGGCTATGATCCCGTGCCGTAAGTTTCCGGCTGTTTTGCTGGGCCCCTTATACATATTATATAATATATAAAGAAATCACATTCGATGGCAAAAAATTTTGTTGAAGAATTGAAATGGCGTGGTATGCTGGCACAGATTATGCCAGGTACTGAGGAATACCTTAACACCCACATGGTGTCTGCCTATCTCGGAACAGACCCTACTGCAGACTCTCTGCACATCGGTCACCTTTGCGGTATCATGATGTTGCGTCACTTGCAGCGTTGTGGCCATAAGCCTTATCTCCTCGTGGGAGGTGCTACAGGTATGATTGGCGACCCTTCTGGCAAGAGCCAGGAGCGTAATCTGCTCGACTCTGAGACTCTCTATCATAATCAGGAAGCTATCAAGAAGCAGGTATCTAAGTTCCTCGACTTCGATGGCAATGAGCCTAACAAGGCTGAGTTGGTTAACAACTACGACTGGATGAAGGACTTCACCTTCCTCGACTTTGCTCGTGTGGTAGGTAAGCACATCACAGTTAACTATATGATGGCGAAGGATAGCGTGCAGAAGCGCTTGAACGGTGAGGCTCGTGACGGTTTGTCTTTCACAGAGTTCACCTATCAGTTGCTCCAGGGCTACGACTTCCTCTATCAGTATGAGAAGTATGGTGTCCGCCTCCAGTTGGGTGGTAATGACCAGTGGGGTAATATGACTACCGGTACTGAGTTGATTCACCGCACATTGGGTAACGACGCTGAGTGCTTCTGCCTCACTTGTCCTTTGATTACCAAGGCAGACGGCAAGAAGTTCGGTAAGACAGAGAGCGGTAACATCTGGTTGGATCGCAACCGCACAACTCCTTATGCTTTCTACCAGTTCTGGTTGAACGTAAGCGATGATGATGCTGAGAAGTATATCAAGATCTTCACAGACCTTGACAAGGAGACTATCGATGCCCTCGTAGAGGAGCACAAGCAGGATCCAGGTCGCCGTGTACTCCAGAAGCGTCTGGCTGAGGAGGTTACCGTGATGGTTCACTCTCAGGAGGATTTGGATATGGCTATCGCAGCCAGCAATATCCTCTTCGGTAAGGCTACTAAGGAGAATTTGGCACAGCTCGATGAGGCTACATTGAACGATGTATTCGCCAATGTTCCTCACTACGACCTCGACAAGAACCTGCTCGGTGGTACAGCCGTAGATCTCTTCAATCAGGAGGGTATGCAGATCTTCCCAAGTAAGAGCGAGATGCGCAAGCTCGTTAAGGGTGGTGGCGTTTCTCTCAACAAGGAGAAACTCGCTGCTTTCGACCAGGTTGTAACTGCTGGTGACCTGATTGACGGCAAGTATCTTTTGGTTCAGAAAGGTAAGAAGAACTACTTCTTGATTACCGTTAAGTAATCGTTAAAAGTATTGAAAATATTTGGTAGTGGAGAAAAAATCCACTACCTTTGCATCCGATTTGCTTGTCCTATGGTGTAATGGTAGCACTACAGTTTTTGGTTCTGTCAGTGGTGGTTCGAATCCGCCTGGGACAACAGATTATGAAATAACCCTTCAGGTCTTTGCGGATTTGGAGGGTTATTTTGTTATATGAGAGTTTATATAAGAGTTTAGTTTAGGTAGAGAAGGTTTATGCAAGAGATAGACTTGATATTTCAGCACTATTATCGTCCGCTATGTCTTTATGCCACTCATTATCTGCATGATATCGATGAGGCTGAAGACGTGGTGCAGGATTGTTTTGTGAAATTGATAAGTAGGAGCATCATGCCGGAAAACATCAAGGCTTTCTTATATACCTCTGTGCGCAATGCCTGCATCGACCGGTTGCGCCGCCAGTCTCCGATAGATACGGAGATTTCTCCTTCTGACTTGAGCGGCACAATCTCTGATAATCAGGCGCAGGAAAGTTCTTTCCAGGAGGCGGAGCTGTGGACGGCTATCGAGCTATTGCCCGAACGATGCAGGGAAATCTTCCTGATGAGCAAGCGTGACGGTATGACTTATCGGGAGATTGCCGAAGAACTCAACCTGTCGGAAAAGACCGTAGAACATCAGATTTCCAAGGCTTTAAAGACCTTACGAGGCAAGAAAGATGATTTTCTTGCAGATTTTTTCTATATTTTACCTTTCATCCATGGGGGTATTCTGTAATTCTTGCGTTATAGCAATAAAAGAATGAATAAAAGTACAGTTATGAAAGGTAAAGAGATTATTTTTGCGCTCTCAATTCTAGCCTTGCCAGCTCCAACGTTGGCAGGCACGCCGAAGATGATGGTGGAGGCTCAGACTTCTACCACCATCCGTCAGCAGATGGATTGGCTGCACCGTATCAGGAAAATCAACTTCGTCTATGATTCATCGCTTGATGGGGAATTGAACATCAAGTATTATGGACCAGACATTCAGCAT
The DNA here is from genome assembly GCF_003473645.1 of Prevotella sp. AM23-5. Classification (NCBI taxonomy): domain Bacteria; kingdom Pseudomonadati; phylum Bacteroidota; class Bacteroidia; order Bacteroidales; family Prevotellaceae; genus Prevotella; species Prevotella sp. AM23-5. The sequence continues at coordinate 66,268 of NZ_QUCG01000003.1, forward strand.
CTTTCGGTGAAGAAGGCACTGAAGGCGCTTTTCGAGAAAACTCATATTCTATATAATATCAATGCGAACTATGTGATATTGAAGCGAAAACCCGTACAACAAATATCAACATCTTACACGAATATCAATCACAAAGTTCAGCAGGTTCAGCGTCGCCATACTCTCAGCGGATACGTCCGTGACGAGAGTGGCGAATCGCTGATTAATGCCACCATCTATGATCTGACGGATGGCATCGGCACAACCACCAATGAGTATGGTTTCTTTTCGCTTACCCTGCCAGAAGGCGAGCACCAGCTTCGCTTTTCGTATGTGGGCTATGCCGACAAGGTGGAAAAATTGAATCTCTCGAAAGATATGCATCATAATATGGCACTCCGTGTTGATGGTAAACTGCCTGAGGTGGTGGTAGATGGCGACTTGAACTCTCCGCTTCTGACCACGCAAACCGGCAAGCGTTCCTTTTCGAACAAGGATATCAAGACTGAGTTTGCCCTGATGTCTTCGCCGGATGTGGTGAAGACCCTGCAGCGTGTGAGTGGTGTGGCAGAAGGACAGGAGTTGGCAAGTGGACTCTATGTGCATGGCGGCAATGGTGATGAGAACCTTTATCTGATAGATGGTACTCCGCTTTATGATACGAATCATGCGCTGGGGCTTTTCTCCAGTTTCAATGCCGATGTGGTGAAAAACGTGGATTTCTACAAGAGCGGCTTTCCTGCACGATATGGTGGAAGATTGTCGTCGGTGGTGGATGTGCGTACTGCTGATGGAAACATGAATCAGTTTCATGGTGCCTATCGCATCGGACTGCTCGATGCCAGTGTGCAGTTTGAAGGACCTATCCAGAAAGGCAAGACCTCTTATAATATAGGTATGCGCCGTTCCTGGATGGATCTGCTGTCCCGTCCCTTGACCAAGGCTTTCTCTGATCCAGACGATAAACTCTCGATAGGTTATTACTTCATGGACCTGAATGCCAAGGTAACCCATCGTTTCAACGACCGTTCGAAGATAGACTTGAGTCTCTATCACGGAAAAGACAGCTGGGATGTGAAGGATGATTTTGATCAAAGTAAGGCAGATGGGTATCAACCCAACCAAAGCTATGACAAGGACTTGACGAAGTCGCAGCTGGATTGGGGAAACTTTAATGTAGCACTCAACTGGAACTACCTGTTCTCTCCGAAGCTCTTCTCAAACTTTACAGCGGTGTATTCCCATAATCGTTCCAAGTTGTATTCCTTGGATGATGATCGCTACATCAATCCTTCGGGAGAGAATGACACTTCTGTCACTCACTTGGAGCATGGTTATACCTCAACGATTTATGATGCGGGCTATCGTCTGGCATTCGATTACCGTCCGAACCCTCGTCATCATTTCCGTTTTGGAAGCGACTATACGATGCATCTCTTTCGCCCCCAGACAGCTATGCAATTGGATTATACTGGATATGAGGGAAATGCATCAGCCCAAGTTGATACCATCCGAATGAATAGTAGTAATCGTCATGTGGCGCATGAGTGGACGGTATACGCAGAGGATGAAATCAATATCAACCGCAACTGGAGTATGAATGTTGGCTTCAATATGGGCCTTTTTCATATCAGTAACAAGAACTTCTTGAATATCGACCCACGTTTTGCCCTGAAATATCAACTGAGCAATGAGGTGTCGCTGAAGGCTTCCTTTACTCAGATGACCCAGTATGTGCATAAGGTCTCTAACAGCTACTTGTCCTTGCCTACGGATTATTGGGTACCGACTACCCGAAATCTGAAGCCAATGCGTTCTTATCAGTTTGCGGCAGGAATCTATGCCCAGCCCAACCGCCATTGGCTTCTGTCGCTCGAAGGGTATTGCAAGTTGTCCAAGCATCTGCTTCAATACAGCAGTTGGGTAGGCATAGAGCCGCCTGCTGAGCATTGGGATTCGCAAGTGATGGATGGCAAGGGGCTCTTCTATGGCGTTGAGGCTGATGCCACTTATCGCACCAATCATCTGACTTTGAGTGGTTCTTATACGCTCTCTTGGAACAAGCGAAAGTATGATGACTTCTATCAGGATTGGTATTACGACAAGTATGACAACCGCCATAAGCTGAATCTGTCCTTGCGGTATGCGTTTAACAAGAAGGTGAGTTGCTTTGCGGTCTGGAACTGTCACACGGGCAATCATGCCACGGTGCCAACCCAGTTGGCGGCATTGCCAAGCTTGCCAGATCAAGAAGGCAAGTATTACGGGAAGTGGTGGAATTCCGCCTCTTATGTCTATGCCATCCCCAATAATTTGACGCTTCCAGCTTATCATCGCTTGGACTTGGGATTCGATTTCCGTCATGTCACCAAGCATGGACATGAGCGCATTTGGAATTTGAGCATCTATAATGCTTATTGCCATCTCAACTCGATGTACGTCAAGGTGGACTATAATGAGGGTACGCAGCAGTTTGAGGCGAAAAACAAGGGATTTATTCCAATAATACCTTCATTTAGCTATACTATCAAGTTTTAAAACAAAAGAAATTTCATTGGATATGAATACAAATCATAGAAGAATAAAAATCAATGTAAGTTGGAGATGGGGACTGTTCTTCTTTTTGATGAGCGTGGTCTTTTCTTCTTGTATAGATGATTTTGATGTAAAGAAGCTGCAAGATACTCCCCGATTGGTACTTTATTGTTTTCCAACGGAGGGAGATACCACACTTATCGTTGTAACGAAAAGCTTGCCCGTTTCTTCTTTCAAAGGAGATATAGATACCCAATCACGTTTAACCGTGGATGCAAGTGTCGTATATAAGGTAAATGGAATGCCACAGGAGGTGAAACGTATCGAAAACATAAAGGAAGCGCAGTCCTTTTCTCAAGTTTCCGATAGTTGGTCTCTTTCTACCCTAATAGGACAGTATTATGCCGTAGGAAAGCAGAAGGCTGGAGATAAGATTGAGGTCCAGGTATCGGCAGATGGTCTCTCCGAGGTTTCTGCTTCGACTTCCATTCCCGAGAAGGTTGATGTAAATATAGGTGACATCCATTTGAAAGAGAAATCGTCGGATCATGATGTTTATTTCTCGGTAGATAAGTTGGAAGCGACTTTTAGTGACCCTGCTTCAACCACGGATTATTATTCTGTGAAGGTAACTCGCAAGCAGAAATATGGAAACTTGAAAGGTGTTCCCAAAGAAGGCAATAGATGGCAACATGATGTTTATGCTAATAATTACCAAGATTACCTTAATTATTTGGGTAGGGAGGATGAATATGAATGGTGTTTTGATAGTTTGGCATCAAATATCGATTGGCCTGAGATGGTGACCACCAGTGAGCCATTGATTAACAAGAATTCAGAGTTGGATAATGATTTCGGCTTTGACGAATACAAATACTTTGATGATGTTTATATCTTCAATGACCGGACGATAAATGGACAGACCTATACGATGCATTTGGAAGTGCGCAGTAATGATTCTTATTGGCACACGTATGATGGTTGGGACCGTTTGTTTGGCTTTACTTATAATGTACAACTTTGCAAGGTTACTCCAGAGTACTATCGCTTCTTGAAGAGCATTAACGATGCGCAGAGCAATAGTTGGGCGGACGCTGGATTGATGCAGGTGACACCTACTTATTCGAACGTAAAAGGTGGTTTCGGTGTAGTTGCAGGATTTAATGTCTGTGAAGCTTCGAAGTATATCGCCCCATTGCCATCGGCACCATCGGATAATCAAGGCGGAATATATACCAAATAAAAAAGTGAGGAGTATGAAAAGAAGTCTTTTTATCATTTTAGGTGCCTTGTGCTTTGCCATTGCCGGCAAGGCACAAGGTTCTGATGTTTCTGTTCAAAAGAAGAATACGGGTTATAGTTTTTTGAATGATACCGTGGAAGCGGTGAAGGATTCTATGACTTTTGAACAGCGTGTAGAGATGATCAATCGCATGAAGCGAAAGCAGGATACCAAACTGCTGCGCTATGTGGCAGGTATTACGGGCGGACTTTGTGATGCCAATGAATGTAGCTACATGGTTGAGTTGACATTTTCCTATTATCCCCTGACCTATGCAGGCATCTCCTGTGGAATAGAATGGAACGACAACCATGGGGATAGACCCTTGATAGAACGTTATGAGGATGATGAATATGATCCGAAGAGGGTGATAAAAATCAACCTGACACCAGGTTTGGCTTTTCGTACTCCTACCTTGTGGTTGAGCAAGCGTCGTACTGCGGGCTTGATGCTGCATTGCGAGCCGGGACTCTGCATCACGCCATTTTATAATGATAGGGTATCTTTTACCGAAATCAAGGACGCACAAGGTGTGGGGCATCCTGCATCTTATGAAGATGAGCTTTATGGTAATGCAACTATCCGAACCGTCAGTAATTATGGCGGAAAATGGCTGGCTTGGCGTATCAAGTCGGCTTTGACCTTCCGCTCGGGCGATGTATTTCTGTCTTTGGGATGGCTGACCAGCAACTTCAATATCGAAAATTGTAGAAACAATATCCGCTATACGAAGGGTAAGCGATATAATGGCATCGAGAAGTATAAGCATACCAATACGCTTTTTGCATCTATTACAGGACAATTTTAAACGAAGAAAGGAATTCTATGATGAAGATCAACAAGAATGAACAGGATTTTGTGCTGAAGTATTTTCAGCCGGGCAAGCTGGATACCCGGAAGGCCTTGCAGAAGGTGAAGGCTCGGGTTGGCATTGCTGATGAAGAGGTTTCGCATGCTGCAACTGTATCTTTACGAAAGCGTCGCATCCGTTGGATAGCTGTAGCTGCATCTATTCTGGTGCTTTTCACCATAGGAGCCTATACGCTTTTGCAGCCAAAGACAGTGACGCTTTCTGCCGAATCAGAAGTAGTGGCGTATCATCTGCCTGATGGAACGAAGGTGTCGTTGATGCCTCATTCTTCTCTTTCCTATCAGGAAGATGATTGCAGAAAGGTGGAGATGAAGGGCTGCATCTATTATCAGGTGAAGCATGATGAACAGCATTCTTTCGATGTGGTAGGAGAGCATGGACACGTAAGAGTGCTCGGTACCCAGTTTATGGTGGATGAAAGAACAGATGTTCCCGAAGTGATGGTAACCGGCGGAAAGGTGCTTTTTACGGCTCGCCATTCTGCTGAAGGCGTTTTCCTGACCAAGGGCAAGCGAGCCCGTTTACTGAAAGGTGCTGCCCAGCCGGAGTTGTTGGCAGATTATGATATCAACGATGTGGCATGGGCTACGCATCGTCTGCATTTCGACAAAACTCCATTATCCGAAGTATTGGAAGAACTATCTAAATTGTCAGGCACAAGATATACGGCTTCTGATGAGAGCAAGCGTCTGACGGGTGATTTTGAAACAGATTCCATCCCGCAGGTTATCCAGGTGATAGAAGAGACATTGGGTGTTCAGATACGATAAGTGTGTGAATAAAGCATCGTAAAAAGGCCAGCCAAAATAATATTATACAATAAAAGGGCATTCCGAGAGGAATGCCCTTTTATGTCGAAAATAATCTTAACAATTATTTGTTGAGTGCATCAGCGAGCTCAGCGCCAGCCTTAAACTTAGCCACCTTCTTAGCTGCAATCTGGATCTTCTCCTTGGTTGCTGGGTTGATACCCTCGCGAGCAGGACGCTCGTTTACGCTGAAGGTACCGAAGCCTACCAACTGGATTTTGTCACCTGCGATGAGAGCCTCCTTCAACGCATTAGTTGTTGCATCGAGAGCAGCCTTAGCCTGTGCCTTTGTGATCTCTGCACCTGCTGCAATCTTGTCGATCAATTCTGTCTTGTTCATAATTATACGTTATTAAATGATTAGTAATTTCTATCAATTATCGATTTTGCTTACAAATATAGTCTTTTCCTTTGAAAGTTCAAATAAAAAAAGCAGAAAAGTGATGAAAATAGTGAAATTTTATTGTAATCTACTCATTTTTTGGTGATTTCACGGATATTTTTAGTAATTTTGCCACCAAATTTCAAATTTTAATAAGATCATTAATAGTTAAGGCAAAAATTGTTATGCGCAATATTCCAATAGTTACAAAGAATCTGCTGATAGTGAATGTGGTGGCCTTTCTGGCCTGCCTGGTCATGGGAAAGAACGGAACCGATGGGTATGTTCTCAATGATATCTTGGGACTTCATTTCTTCCTGGCTTCCGATTTCCATTTTTATCAGCTGTTTACGTATATGTTCATGCATGGTGGTTTCGAGCATATTCTCTTCAATATGTTCGCCCTTTGGATGTTCGGATGTGTCGTAGAGAGAGTCTGGGGACCGAAGAAGTTCCTTTTTTATTACATAGCCTGCGGCGTAGGTGCCGGCCTCTTTCAGGAAGCAGCTCAGTATGTTACCTATATCGTCAAGGATATGTCTGCCTATGAGTTTGTAGTAAGTGGCGAGGGTGCCCGTATGGCTATGGGCGATTATCTCAACATGTGGACTACCGTAGGTGCATCGGGTGCCATCTATGCCATCCTGCTTGCATTCGGAATGATTTATCCTAATGAGCGAATATTCATCTTCCCGTTGCCTGTACCTATCAAGGCGAAGTATTTCGTGATTGGCTATGCTGCCATCGAGCTCTTCTCTGCCTTGGCTACCCGTGGCGATGGTGTGGCACATATTGCCCATCTCGGTGGTATGGTATTCGGTTTCTTCATGATCCGTTACTGGCGTAAGCAGATGGATGGAGGTTATCATAACTCTTCTGCTGCCGATTCTTTCGATAAGTTGCGTAATATGTTTGGGGGTAGAAACAAGAAGACCAAGCAACGTTTCGATTATACCCGCAATGAGAACTATACCCGCAACGATAATTATACCCGTAATGATACCTATACCACAGATTTCCAGCGTACAGATGAAGCCGAAGAGCGCAAGAAGGCTGCACAGAAGGAGATTGACCGTATCTTGGATAAGATACGCAAGAGTGGTTATGACAGTCTGACCCGAGAAGAGAAACAGACCCTTTTTGACCAGAGTAACAGATAGAGTCATGTTGAATGGATTAAGGGATTTTACGGTCAAGATGGTGGCAGGAGCCAATGTGGCTACTGTTGCCTTTATGTTATTGGTGGGATATTCCGATCTGCTGAATCCGGAACGTTTTCCCGCATTCTGCAATGCAGGACTGCTCTTTCCGGTCTTTCTTTCCCTCAATCTTGGCTTTCTGATATTCTGGGTCGTCTTCCGTGCCAGGTATGTTCTCATTCCTTTGTTGGGTTTTCTGGTCAGCTTCGTACCTGTCCGGCAGTATATGCCGGTCAATATGAAGGGAGATGCTCCGAAGGGAAGCATCAAGGTTCTCTCGTACAATACCTGGGGATTCGGAAATCAAACGGAAGATGAGGATGGTGTGAATATCTGCCTGTCTTATCTGTTGGAACAGAATGCTGATATTGTCTGTTTGCAGGAAGCACAGCCTACCGGCAGGAATGCAGAGCTGATAGACAGTATGCTGAAGCCGATTTATGCTTATCAGGACGTTACGGTTCATCCCCATGGCGGAAACGCCTTGATGCTGCTGAGTAAATATCCTATCCTTTCCAAGGAACTGATTCCCTATGAATCACAGGGGAATATGAGTGTGGCCTACCGTTTGAACATCAATGGAAAGCCTGTTCTGCTTATCAATAATCATCTGGAGACAACGGGTTTGAGTAAGGAAGACCGGCAGCAGTTCAAGAAACTTGTCGTAGGAAAACTGCAGGTAGATACTGCCGAGCAGACCTCCAAGCTCCTGGTGGTGAAGTTGGCAGAGGCAACGAAGAAGCGTGCGCCCCAAGCCGAAGCGGTGGCGAGATACATCAGGGAGCATCGGGGGATGAGCACAATCCTCTGCGGTGATTTCAATGACGGACCGATCTCTTACGTGCATCGCACGATAGCTAAGAATCTGGTAGATTGCTATGTAGAAAGCGGCAACGGACCGGGAATCAGCTATCATCGTGGTGGATTTTTCGTACGAATAGACAATATCATGTGTTCTGAGGATTGGGAGCCTTATGAGTGTAAAGTAGATGATAAAATAGCGGTTTCAGACCATTATCCTATCATCTGTAAGCTAAAAATGCACCCAAAAAAGCAAAAATAAGGCAATTTATTCTTATATAAGAAAAAAAATGCGTATTTTTGCACGTCATTATATATGTAATGATGAATTATAAAGCTGAAAATAAATAAATTAATAACAATAAAATAGAAATGCAAAACAAAGGAATTGTAATTTGTGTAGCCGTCTTACTGACTCTCGCAAGTATCTTCTATTTGTCATTCTCGTTTGCCACACGTTACTATGACAGCGAGGCTGCAAAGATCAAAGACCCTATTGCTCAGCAGGATTATAAGGATTCTGTAAAGTACCTGGGTGTTTATTCTTACCAGAACTGCTTGGAGACCCAGATTGGTCTTGGACTTGACCTGAAGGGCGGTATGAATGTAATTCTTGAGATTTCTGTACCTGAGGTAATTGAAAACCTTGCCGATCACAAGACCGACGCTGGTTTTACCAATGCCATGAAGGAAGCCAGAGCTCAGGAAGAAGCTAACGGTGGTGACTTCGTGTCACTTTTCATTAACGCTTATCACAAGAGCGCACCTGGTCATAAACTCGCAGAGGTATTTGCTACCCAGCAGTTGCAGGGCAAGGTTTCTCCTCAGAGCAGCGATGCAGAGGTAGAGAAGGCTATCCGCGCTTCTGTACAGGATGCTATCGACAACTCTTTCAACGTTGTCCGCACCCGTATCGATAAGTTCGGTGTTGTTCAGCCTAATATCCAGAAGTTGGAAGGTCAGCAGGGCCGTATCATGGTAGAAATGCCTGGTATCAGCCAGCCAGAGCGTATGCGTAAGATGCTTCAGGGTAGTGCTAACCTTGAGTTCTGGGAGACATATAACTCTGAGGAAATCGCTCCTTATCTCCAGCAGCTTGATACTCGTATTGCCAATGGCGATAACGGTGAGGAGAAGAATGATACTGTAGCTGCAGATTCTGCTGCCGCTAAGAAGGAAGTAGCTAAGGCCGAGCCTAAGAAGGCAGAAACTAAGTTCTCTATCAAGAAGAAGGACGATGCTGCTGCCAAGGTAGGCGAGGATGCTCAGAATGCTGCTGCCATCAAGGCTCACCCACTGTTGGCTCGCTTGCAGCTTGGTGGTGGTTTGAGTACTGTTGGTTACGCCAGCGTTCGCGATACTGCTGCTATCAACAAGATTATCTATTCTGCAGTGGCTAAGCGCCTGTTGCCTTCAGACTTGCGTTTGCTCTGGAGTGCTCAGCCTGCTGACAATATCAAGATGAAGAACATCTATGAGCTTCACGCTTTGAAGGTGACTACTACTACAGGTCGTGCTCCATTGGAGGGTGATGTTATCACAGACGCTAAGGATGAGTTCGACCAGATGGGTTCTCCTGTTGTAAGCATGAAGATGAATACAGAGGGTGCCCGCAAGTGGGCTCAGATGACCAAGGCTAACGTGGGCAAGGCTATTGCTATCGTTCTGGATGGTGTAGTTTACTCTGCTCCTCGTGTAAACGGTGAGATTGATGGTGGTAACTCACAGATTTCCGGTAACTTCACTATCGAAATGACCAAGGACTTGGCTAATACATTGAAGTCTGGTCGTATGCCAGCTCCTGCACGTATCGTTCAGGAGGAGGTTGTAGGTCCTACTCTCGGTGCACAGTCTATCCAGATGGGTATCATCTCATTCGTTGTAGCTTTCGTACTCTTGATGGTTTACATGGTGATGATGTACAACATCGTTCCTGGTATGATGGCTAACTTGGCATTGCTCGTCAATGTATTCTTCACACTCGGTATTCTGACGTCATTCCAGGCAGCCTTGACATTGCCAGGTCTTGCCGGTATGGTCTTGTCTCTGGGTACTGCCGTGGATGCCAACGTGCTTATCTATGAGCGTATCAAGGAGGAGCTTCGCTCTGGCAAGGGTATGAAGCAGGCTGTAGCTGCCGGTTATGGTAATGCTTTCTCAGCTATCTTCGACTCTAACTTGACTTCATTGATTACAGGTGTCATCCTGTTGACTACCGGTACAGGTCCTATCCGTGGTTTCGCTACTACTTGGATCATCGGTATCATCGTTTCATTCTTCACAGCCGTATTCTTGACTCGTCTGGTTTACGACTACAAGTTGAATCACGACAAGTGGATGCACTGCAAGTTTGATACTCCAGTTTCTCACAACCTGATGCAGGGTAAGAAGTACAAGTTCATGTCTATGTACAAGACTACCTTCACCGTAGCTATCGTTGCTGCTGTGGTATTCATCGGTAGCTTCTTTGTTCGTGGCTTGAGCAAGAGTATCGACTTCACTGGTGGTCGTAACTATGTAGTACAGTTCGAGAATCCTGTAGAGCCTGAGCAGATCCGTACCGTTCTTGGTGGTGCTTTCGTCAATGCAGATGGTACTAAGGCTACTACAAGTGCTATCGCTATCGGTACAGATGGTAAGACTATCCGTGTATCTACCAACTATATGATTGAGAGCAACAGTCCAACTGTTGACGATGAGGCTGAGACTATCCTTTACAACGCCTTGAAGAAGGCCAACCTGGTATCTCAGAAGAGTGTTGAGGCATTCAAGAACCCAGACGTTCGTCAGGGTGGTTCTATCATCAGTAGTACTAAGGTAGGTCCTTCTGTAGCTAAGGATATCACTATGGGTGCTATCTATAGTGTGCTCTTCGCTCTGATTGCCATCTTCCTCTACATCCTGATACGTTTCCGCAACGTTGCCTTCTCTGTAGGTTCTACTGTTGCGTTGGCATTCGATGCCTTGACAGTAATCGGTTTCTACTCACTCCTGTGGGGTCTCGTTCCATTCTCATTGGAGATTGACCAGACCTTCATCGGTGCTATCCTGACCGTGGTAGGTTACTCTATCAACGATAAGGTGGTAGTATTCGACCGTATCCGTGAGAACTTGAAGTTGCATCCAAAGGGCGACCGTCAGCAGCTCTTCAATGCATCTATCAATGAGACATTGGCTCGTACCATCAATACATCTACATCTACATTGATCGTGTTGCTCTGTATCTTCATCCTCGGTGGTGACAGCATCCGCAGCTTCTCATTCGCAATGATTCTGGGTGTTGTATTCGGTACTTTGTCTTCTATCTTCATCGCATCTCCAATGGCATACATCGTTCTTGGTCGTAAGATCAAGGAAGAGCCAGCAGAAGAGACTGCTGTTGCAGAGGTTAAGTAAAACGTAAACAATAAGAGATTCTTCTGTTTCTGTCCGGTGAATGCCGGATGGAAATAGGGAATCATCAAGACTATAAAACGATAAAAGGTCGCTTCCTAGTTAAATAGGAGCGACCTTTTATCGTTTACGTGGTCCCACCGAGAATCGAACTCGGATCAAAGGTTTAGGAAACCTCCGTTCTATCCGTTAAACTATGGGACCTTCGAAAACTGACTGCAAAGATACATTAAAACATTGACAATACAAAATAAATGACTATGTTTTTAACACTCATCCTATCAAGTTTGCTCACTTTTGTGGAGTTAAACTGCGAAAATCTCTTTGATACACGGCATGATTCGCTTAAGAATGATGTCGAGTTCCTGCCTGAAGGTAGTTATCACTGGACTCCCTACCGCTATTGGCATAAGGTGAACCATCTGGGGCAGGAGATTGTGGGGCTGGGGTATGAGGAGGCTTCCGGAGATGTGCAGCTTCCCGATCTGGTGGCTCTCTGTGAGGTGGAAAACGACAGTGTATTGTTTGACCTGACCAAGCGTTCAGTCATCCGTACGGCTGGTTATGAGTATGTGATGACCAATTCGCCCGATGAGCGAGGCATCGATGTAGCCTTGATGTATCAGCCGTTTTCCTTTTCATTGATACATTCCTGGTCTATCCGGGTGAAGCGTCTGCCGGATACCCGTCCTACAAGAGACATTCTCTATGTTTCAGGACGTATCATCACGGGCGATACGCTGCATGTGTTTGTGGTACATGCACCTAGTAGAAGAGGAGGAGAGCGTGAATCCCGTCCTTATCGTCTGCAGGTGGCGAGCCAGTTGGCAGAAGCTGTGGATTCCATTTATGCGCTTCAAAGTAGGGCAAAGATTATTGTGGCAGGAGATTTCAATGATTATCACGACTCTCCCGCTCTGGAATATCTCTATCAGCACCACCTTATTAATATATCTGCCGGAGCACAGGGTAGCCATGGGGCAAAGGCTACTTACCGTTGGCATGGAGAATGGCGCAGTCTTGACCAGATACTGCTGAGCGAATCGATGCAACATCAGGAAAATGCCTGCAGAATAGGAGATTTGCCTTTCCTGCTCGAAGATGATGAGAAATATGGCGGTAAAAAACCATATCGCACCTACCTGGGTCCGAGGTATTTAGGAGGTTACAGCGATCATCTTCCATTGGTGGCCCGCATCCGGATAGATGATAAATAAGGCACGATTTACTTGACTTTTCGCAAAAAAGGTGGTATAAACAGCACTTTTTTGCGAAAAAGCTTGCATATATTGCACAAATTTCGTAATTTTGCGCACGATTTACAAACATATAGTATTAAGATAACAATGACTCACAATTTGTTAAAAGGCAAGCGTGGCATCATCTTCGGTGCACTCAATGAGGAATCAATCGCTTGGAAAGTAGCCGTTAAGGCTGCTGAAGAGGGTGCTACCATCGCACTCAGTAACACAGCTATGGCTTTGCGTATGGGTACGCTGGATAAGCTCGCTGAACAGATCAACGCTCCTATCATCGCAGCGGATGCGACCAGCGTTGAGGATTTGGAAAAGGTATTCACTGAGGCTCAGGAGAAGCTCGGTGGCAAGATTGACTTCGTGCTCCACTCTGTTGCTATGAGCCCTAATGTTCGTAAGCATCGTACATACGATGATCTCGACTACAATTTCTTGAACAAGACTTTGGATATTTCTGCTATCTCTTTCCACAAGATGTTGCAGGTAGCCAAGAAGTTGGATGCTATCAATGAGTGGGGTTCTGTAGTAGCTCTCACTTACGTAGCTTCTCAGCGTACTTTCTTCGGTTACAACGATATGGCTGATGCCAAGAGCATGCTCGAGAGCATCGCACGCAGCTTCGGCTACATCTATGGTCGCGAGAAGCATGTCCGCATCAATACCATCTCTCAGAGCCCTACAGCTACAACAGCAGGTAAGGGTATCAAGGATATCGCGAATATGATGGACTTTGCTGACAAGATGTCTCCACTCGGAAATGCTGTAGCAGAGGATTGCGCTAACTATTGCGTAATGATGTTCTCTGACTTCACCCGCAAGGTAACTATGCAGAACCTCTTCCACGATGGTGGTTTCTCATCTATGGGTATGAGCCTCCGCGCCATGAACCAGTATGCTAAGGATATGGCTCCTTACGAGGATGAGAATGGTAAGGTTATCTACGGATAATAGAAAAACAAGGAAAGGATGATGTTATATACGTCATCATAGCTTATAATAATAGGCAATACAGGCTGATTCCTATAGGAAAAGCGGTGTATTGCCTATTTGTTTTTTGTCTCACACCGAACGGCGTGAACACGTGCGTCGAACGATGTGAGTGCGTGCGACGTTCGATGCACGTGCTTACACCGTTCGGTGCACGGCATATAATATACTTACTTTGCGCTATAAGAATACTTATCTTGCGCTGTTAGAATACACGTTTTACACAGTTCTTGCAGTATGATACATTAAAAAGCCCTATATCCGAGCAGGGATATAGAGCTTTACAATTTTCATTTATTAAAACGTATTATCTATAGAAATCTAACCTTATTCTGTATGGATGCAATATTCTTCGTGTTTTTGAGTTTATCTATATATAGAATTGAATTTGTCTCTCTATATATAATAAGGTGTAATTCAAAAAAAGAATATGATGAAAAAGAATATTGCTATCGTGATGATGCTGTTGCTTTCTGCTATGGGGGCAATGGCGCAAGGTGGGGAGAATCCTGTAGGTAAATTCTCGGTGATACCCCGAGTAGGTGTGGCTATTGCCAATCTGAGTGATAATTCCATCTATCTGCCAACGGAAAACAACCGGGAGGTGAAATCCAAGAGTAAGGCGGGATTCCTGGGTGGACTCGATGTGGAGTATCGTGCCACAGATTACCTGGGTGTTTCTCTGGGTGCTTATTATGTCCGTCAGGGTGCCCGCTGGGGTGATTATGAGATGGCAGTGAATGGGGATACGGGTAATAATGGAATCAAGAAATATACTGGCGTGAAGGATCATCGCCTGAATCTTGACTATGTTCAGGTGCCTTTGATGCTGAAGGCATACGTGGCTCCTCAGTTTGCCATTATGGCTGGTGCACAGGTGGGGTTCTTGTGTGGAGATGGCAAGATGCTGTCGGAAGAAACTGATTTGGAGAAGGATAGTAAGACGGGTTCAACTCTTTACAAGGAAAGCCGGGATGTGGAAAGCACATACGCAGCCAAGAAGGTGAATGTGTCTATTCCTGTAGGTTTATCGTATGAGTATATGAATGTGATTCTGGATGCCCGCTATCATATCGGCTTGACCAAGGTGAATAAGACTGATGCCGGCGATTCCAAGAACAAGGTATTTACCTTTACGGTAGGCTATCGCTTTGCGCTTTAGTTGATTATATCACTTTTACTCCTTTAGCTGAAAAGAAAAAGCTCTATATCCTCAGTGTTGAAGATATAGAGCTTTTTTCGAAACGATTATCCTACCTGGCTTCCTGGCTTAACCTGACCCAGGAGAGAGGTAACATTGAGTGAGCCGTCGAAGTTAACGGCAGAGAGAATCATACCCTGACTCTCAATACCCATCATCTTGCGAGGAGCAAAGTTGGCAACGAAGAGTACATCCTTGCCGATCAGCTGCTCAGGCTCATAGTATGCAGCGATTCCTGAACAGATAGTACGCTCTACGCCTGAACCATCATCGATGGTGAACTTCAGGAGCTTCTTAGACTTCTTCACCTTCTCGCAGTTCAGGATGTGACCTACGCGGATATCGAGCTTCTCGAAATCATCGAAGCTAACCTCAGGCTTGATAGGAGCTGCCTTGTAAGAAGCTTCCTCGTTAGCCTTCTTGGTGTCAGCGAGCTTCTGGAGCTGCTTCTCGATCACCTCATCCTCTATCTTTTCGAAGAGCAATTCTGGCTCACCAAGCTGTGTACCAGGCTTGAGGAGGTCTGTACTGCCAAGCTGAGTCCACTCGAAGGTTGGCATATTGATCATCTTGCGGAGCTTCTCTGATGAGAATGGCAGGAATGGCTCAAAGGCGATGGCAAGGTTGGCAACCAACTGGAGGGAGATGTTCAAGATGGTCTCCACACGCTTAGGATCGGTCTTCCAAACCTTCCAAGGCTCGCACTCTGTGATGTACTTGTTACCGATGCGTGCCAGGTTCATAGCCTCCTTCTGAGCCTCACGGAACTTGAATACGTCGAGATACTGCTCAACCTTCTCCTTCACATCCTTGAATTCAGCGATAGCCTTCTGGTCAACCTCCTGCAATTCGCCGCAGGCAGGAACCACGCCGCCCCAGTACTTCTTGGTGAGCTGGAGAGCACGGTTTACGAAGTTACCATAAACGGCAACCAACTCAGAGTTATTGCGCTCCTGGAAATCCTTCCAGGTAAAGTTGTTGTCCTTGGTCTCTGGAGCGTTGGCTGTCAATACATAGCGCAAGACATCCTGCTTGCCAGGGAGATCTACGAGATACTCGTGCAACCAAACTGCCCAGTTGCGAGAGGTAGAAATCTTATCATCCTCAAGATTCAGGAACTCATTGGCTGGTACGTTGTCCGGCAGGATATAGTCGCCGTGAGCCTTCAGCATGGTAGGGAAGATGATGCAGTGGAACACGATGTTGTCCTTTCCGATGAAGTGAACGAGACGTGTCTCTGGATCCTGCCACCACTTCTGCCATGTACCCCATTTCTCTGGCTGTGCATCGCAAAGCTCCTTGGTGTTGGAGATGTAGCCGATAGGAGCATCAAACCAAACATAGAGCACCTTGCCTTCTGCTCCCTCTACAGGAACAGGAATACCCCAATCCAGGTCGCGGGTCATTGCACGAGGCTGCAGGTCCATATCCAACCAGCTCTTGCACTGTCCGTAAACATTGGAACGCCACTCCTTGTGACCTTCCAGGATCCACTGCTTCAACCAGTCCTGATACTTGCCCAGTGGGAGATACCAGTTCTTGGTAGGCTTCTTGACGAGGCCATGACCAGGGTTGTTCTTATTGGTAGGGTTGATCAACTCTTCTGGAGAGAGGGTCGCACCACACTTCTCGCACTGGTCGCCGTATGCACCTTCTGCACCGCAGCGAGGGCAGGTACCCACGATGTTACGGTCGGTAAGGAACTCGCCGGTAACCTCATCGCAGAACTGCTCTTCTACTTTCTCTTCCAAAACACCCTTATCGTAAAGAGTACGGAAGAAATCAGAAGCAAACTTATTGTGAACCTTAGAAGTTGTGCGGCTGTAAACATCAAAGGAGATGCCGAAATCCTCGAAGCTCTTCTTGATGAGGTTGTGATAGCGATCCACTACTTCCTGTACGGTAATGCCTTCCTTCTTGGCACGGATGGTAACAGGTACACCATGCTCGTCGCTACCGCCGATGAAAACAACGTCTTGCTTTTTAAGGCGAAGATAGCGTACGTAGATATCGGCTGGCACATAAACACCTGCCAGGTGGCCGATATGCACACCACCATTAGCGTAAGGCAATGCTGCCGTAACAGTGGTACGTTTGAAATTCTTTTGTTCCATATTAGCTAATATATTTTTGTTATTTGGGTGCAAAATTACAAAAAAATGTTGGAAATGCGGAATAATTAGGTGTCCTTTTTCTCCTTTATATATATAATAAGGTGTAATTTGATAGTTTTAGATAGGAGGATTCTAAAACTCAGATACTAAAAAAGGCTCTAGCTTTCCAGCCCGAGCCTTTTTGTGCTTGCCCTTCAGGTCTTTCTGATAAGGGTAGCACAATCATTATCATTTACTATTGTATTGAGTATTGCTGTTTTAATAATCAATCTTCTTACTGTGCAATAAAGAATACCCCTTCTTTGGACGAAATTCTTATATGTTTTGGCTGATAATTGTCTTAGAAATGTCCTCTTTCTGCCCAATCTCCCCTATCTAGTGTCCGATATCCGATAGCTTCTGCCAGGTGTTGAGGTTCTATCTGCTGGCTTCCGGCAAGGTCGGCAATGGTGCGGGCAACTTTTAAGATACGGTTGTAGGCACGTGCAGAAAGGGATAGTTTCTCCATTGCCATTCTGAGGAGATTGATTCCTTCCTCTGTTGGTTCCGCAAATTGATGAATCATACGTTCCGTCATCTGGGCATTACAGTGTATTCCCTTGAAATCCTTGAATCTTTCTGCCTGAATCTCTCGGGCTCTGATTACTCTTTCCCTGATTTTGGCACTTGGTTCGCCAGGGGCTGCCTTGGAAATGTCCTTGAAAGGTACAGGACTGATTTCGCACTGGATATCGATGCGGTCGAGTAACGGACCGGAAATCTTGTTCATGTAGCGCTGTATCTGTCCCGGGGTACAGACACAATGATGCGTAGGGTCACCATAGTAGCCGCAAGGACATGGGTTCATGCTTGCTACAAACATGAACGAGCAAGGGTAATCAATGGCGTATTTGGCTCTGCTGATGTTGATGTGGCGGTCTTCCAGAGGTTGGCGCAAAACTTCCAAGGTGGTTTTGTTGAACTCTGGCAATTCGTCGCAGAAGAGCACACCATTATGGGCAAGAGATATTTCGCCGGGTTGTGGAGAGGTTCCTCCACCTACCAGTGCTACTTGTGAGATGGTATGATGAGGTGCTCTGAAAGGGCGCTGGGCAATGAGGGATACGTTCTTGCCTAATTTGCCAGCTATAGAATGTATCTGGGTAGTTTCCAGACTTTCTGAGAGGGTAAGGGGTGGAAGAATGGAGGGGAGTCGTTTTGCCATCATGGATTTTCCCGAGCCGGGAGGACCTACCATAATGAGATTATGACCGCCGGCTGCAGCTACCTCCAAGGCACGCTTCACGTTTTCCTGGCCCTTTACGTCTGCATAATCATAGTCGCAATGAACCTGGTTCTCGTAAAACTCCTTGCGAGTATCTACAATAGTTGGGGTGGGGGATGATTTATCACCAAGAAACTGGATAACATCAAAGAGGTTTTTCATTCCATAAACCTCCAGATTGTTCACAACGGCAGCTTCCCGGGCGTTTTGTTCTGGTACAATCAGACCTTTGTAGTGTTCAGATCTTGCCTTGATGGCGATAGGCAGGGCTCCCTTGATAGGCTGCAATGTGCCATCAAGGCTCAATTCGCCCACCATCATGTATTCTTTGAGATGATCTTCGGGGATGTTGCCATTGGCACCTAAAATGCCGATGGCTAGAGGAAGGTCGAAACTGCTGCCCTCCTTGCGCAGGTTGGCGGGTGCCAGGTTGATGGTAATGTCGGCTATCGGAAATTTATAGCCGCTATACTGCATGGCTGCTGCGATGCGGTCACGGCTTTCCCTGACCGCCTCGTCGCCTAAGCCTGTAAGGTGATACATTACGCCTTTGTTGAGGCTGACTTCTACAGTTACAGTCGTGACTTCCAGTCCGTTGACTGCTGCGCAATAGGTTTTTACTAACATAAGCTCTTTTTTAGGAGGTTAGAGCTCGCGGTATTATTTCAGCAGTTGGTCTAGTTTATTGTATAGATCTTGCTTGTTAAGGCCTCGGGCTGTTATTTTTCCATTTTGAAGTATGATGTTGTCGGGCATCGAAGTGAGTCCCAACTTCTTCAAAGTCTTGTCTTCCAGCATTTCTCCATTGCATACTACAGCCCAGTTGATAGAGTCGCGCTTCATGTTTTCCTCGCAGTTGTTCTTGCTTGCATCCAGGCAGAAGCCCATCAGCTTGAGTTTGCCTCGTGATGAGCGTTGGCGCTTCTTCAACTCTCTCTGTATGTCCTGGCTGTCATAATTGAATGTAGCCCAGGTATAGATGACTGCAACAGGTGAACTGGTCAGTTCTGTGCTGGAGATGAGCTTTCCTTTTGTGTCGTATGACGTGAAAGTTGGTAATTTGGCACCAACTCCTGCGTCTTTCATTGCAGAAATCTGCTGCTTCAGTTTACCTACCTGAATATTCTTAGGCTGTCCTTTCTCCAGCAGAGTAAGGAGAGAGAGGGCTTTCTTGTAATCTGGTTGAGAGGTGGCAATGAAGTATTTCTTGATGAGAAAGAGGCTTACTACCGACTTTGCGTTGTCTTCGATGAAGAGTTCTGCCTGTTTCTTTTCCTGTGGCGGAGTATTGCCAAGAATTGATTTGCGGAATTTGGTCATCAACTCATTGTTCTTGGTGCCCTTTACCTCCATTTCCTTCAAGTGGGAAGCATCGCCTTTCAGCTCCACAGATTCTCCTGATTCTGCGAAGATAGGTTGCTCAGAGAAATTCGGGAAAACGATCATCAGCGTACAATCGTCATGGCAGGGCATCTCGTATGTGAATCTACCGCCTACAACTTTGATGGTATCCATGCCTTCCATGCCGCCATCTGTGCTATAAACATAAAATTCACCTTGATTCATATTTAAAAATTTGCCCTCAAGTTTAAAGTGACCACTACTGACACCACACGATGTTAGTAAAATCGATGAAATAAGAAATATGATGTATGCAAATTTTTTCATAAGAAAAATTTTAAGGGAGGAGTGCCGCGAGCGGGACTCGAACCCGCACAGCCATTACTGGCCAAGGGATTTTAAGTCCCTCGTGTCTACCAATTCCACCATTGCGGCATGGTAAACGTTAGAGTTAGAGCGGAAAACGGGACTCGGACCCGCGACCCCAACCTTGGCAAGGTTGTGCTCTACCAACTGAGCTATTTCCGCGTTACTTAATTGCGAGTGCAAAGGTAATATAAATTGCTGGTTCCACCAAATGGATTTACAACTTTTAAGAAAAAATACGCCATTTTTCTTCAAAAAGGTGCATTTTTTCTCGTAGAAACCTAATTTCCTACTGTCAGCACGCTGCCAATACCTGTGTAGGTTACCCGATATTGCATCAGCATCTTGTCTTCTTTTCCCTGTCCACCGCTTGTGATGGTACCATTTTCAAGGCTATATACTCTTTTACACTTGTTGCAGATCACCGATTGTCTGTTGCCTGTCCACTCCAGCGGATAGTTGGTACCGCCATATTGCAGGATGCAGTTCAGGCATTGCCTGTCCCATGCTACATAGCCATTGAAGTTGGTTGTGCCGAGGATGAAACCATTCTTGGTGGCATCCTTCTGGTCGTTTCCTGCTCCTAGATAGCTATAGTTGGCATAGTTTTCCTTGGCTGTAGAGAGGACGATGGTTTCAGTATGGTTCTTGCCATCGTTCAGGGTGGAGTAGATATTCCAGGCACTATTTACCTTTTTGGCACTAATCATGGTGTAGGTGCCGGCTCCTTGGAGAGCAGTCTCTATGCTGCTTCCCGGATGGTAGATGGTTCGGAAGATAAACTGGCATGGGTATCGGGTGCTGATGCTGTTGTCTGCATCGCAGGATGCCAGAAGTGAGGAGGAAAGAATGAGACAGATACACAAAAAGGTGAAGAGCACAGCTTTTGCTGCCATTCTCTTCACCTTATTATATATATACACCTTATTATATATAGATGTTTTTTTCTTCATTGAGTTCAAAAAGATTCTAATGTATTAAGAGATTTCTTTGATTTCAAGATTCTCTTTGATTTCAAGGGATATCCTTTATTTCAAGAGATTCTTTTCTGCATTCTCCATGCGCTCGAAGTGGAACTCAGAGAGAGTCTGTTCCATAAGTGCCTGGATCTTGTCGTTGCAGAGATTGCCGATACTTCCCTCATGGGTATGATGGATATCCTTGTTTGGCTTGAATTCACCAGCTTCAATCTCCAGTCCCACAGTCTTGTAGGCATCACGGAATGGCATTCCGTTAGCGGCAAGCTGATTTACTTCCTCAACAGAGAACATCGGATCATAACGAGGATCATCGAGGATGTGCTCGTTAACCTCCATCTTGTTGATGATGTAGGCAGCCATCTGCAGACAGTCTTTCAACTCGTTGAAAGCTGGGAGGAATACTTCCTTGATAATCTGAAGATCACGGAAATAACCTACAGGCAGGTTGTTCATGATGAGCATAATCTGCTGTGGCAAGCTCTGGAGCTTGTTGCTCTTGGCACGAATCAGCTCGAATACGTCTGGGTTCTTCTTGTGAGGCATGATGCTTGAACCGGTGGTACACTCCTTAGGCAACTTCACGAAGCCGAAGTTCTGACAGTTGAACATGCAGGCATCGAAAGCCATCTTTGCCAGGGTTCCTGCCACGCTAGCCATTGCGAAAGCTACGTTGCGCTCCATCTTTCCTCTACCCATCTGGGCATAGACTACATTATAGTCCATGCTGTCGAAACCAAGCAGTTCGGTTGTCATGGTGCGGTTCAGAGGGAAAGAGCTGCCGTAGCCTGCTGCGCTACCCAATGGGTTGCGGTTGGTCATGCGATAGGCAGCCTGAAGGAAGAGCATATCGTCAGCAAGTCCTTCTGCATAAGCGCCAAACCAGAGTCCGAAAGATGAAGGCATAGCCACCTGCAGGTGGGTATAGCCAGGCATCAATACGTTCTTATATTGGTTGCTCTTCTGAATCAACTCATCGAAGAGAATCTTGACCGCATCAACAATCTCTTTCAACTCATGACGGGTGAAGAGCTTGAGATCTACCAAAACCTGGTCATTGCGTGAGCGTCCTGAATGAATCTTTTTGCCCATATCGCCCAGTTTCTGGGTGAGCATCAATTCTACTTGGGAATGAACATCCTCCACGCCGTCTTCGATGATAAACTCGCCTTTCTCGGCGATGGCGTAGATATTCTTCAATTCTGCGAGGAGCTGGGTAAGCTCATCCTTTTCCAAAAGTCCGATGCTTTCGAGCATGGTGATGTGTGCCATACTGCCAAGCACGTCGTATTTGGCGAGATAGAGGTCGAGCTCACGGTCTCTACCTACGGTGAATCGTTCGATTTCCTTGTTTACTTCAAAGTTCTTTTCCCAAAGTTTATGTGCCATAATTTCTTTATTTTTAATCCTGGTAAGGAATCATCGCCAGTGCATCTGCAATCTTCTCGATGCCTTCCTGCAATGGCTTCTTCACCATACCCTTGATAAACATATTGAGCTCAGCCTTGATGGTGAGCTTCATCTTGCAAGAGAATTCTCCTGTAGGGAGTAGCTGAATCCAGAAATTGAATGGGATAGGGCTGTTCTCTGTTTCAAACTTGATGGTTTTTGGAAAATCTCTGTCGATGATGCGCATCTTGAGGTCGCCCACCATAGGAGCGTTGATAGTGATGCTGTCGCTGTCGAATCTCAGGTCCTTGAGTTTCTCCATTTCCTTTCTCTTGTCCTCAGGAATCTGGTCTTTCACCTGCTCGAAGCGGTCTTTGAGCACCTGCAGGTTGTTGAGGTCGCTCAAAGTATTAAAAACAGATTCCTGCTTGTGAGGAATCTGTTTGATATTACTTTCGAATGTACTTGTACTCATTATTGATGGGTAAAAAATTACTTCTTCCAGTTAGCTGGGTCCTTGCGCCACTCGTGGAGCAACTCTACGTCTTCCTGCTTGATGTAACCAGTCTCGAGAGCCTCTTCTACCACGTGCTCGTAGTCTGTAAGAGTAACCAGCTTCACGTTAGCATCAGCGAAGGCCTTCTCTGCTACTGGGAAACCATAAGTGTAGCTAGCTACCATACCTACAATCTCGTTGCCGTTCTTGCGAAGAGCCTCTACAGCCTTGAGTGAGCTGCCGCCTGTAGAAATCAAATCCTCTACAACAACAACCTTAGCCTTAGGATCGAGCTCACCTTCGATGAGGTTCTGCATACCATGATCCTTTGGTTTAGAACGAACGTAAACGAAAGGCAAGTTCAATTCGTCAGCCACCAATGCACCCTGTGCGATAGCGCCAGTAGCTACACCTGCAACAGCGTCAGCCTCTGGGAACTGCTCCAGAATAGCGTGTACGAGTTCGAGCTTCACATAGTTGCGGAGTTCTGGGAAAGAGAGGGTCTTGCGGTTGTCACAATAGAAAGGAGACTTCCAACCAGAAGCCCAAGTGAAAGGATCGTTAGGCTGCAATTTGATAGCCTTAACCTTCAATAACTTAGATGCGAATTCTTTCTTTAGCTTGTCCATAATCATATAAGGATTAAATAATTATAATTTATATCTGCAAAGGTACGACAAAAAAATGATTAATCATCATAAATGGCTTATTAATTATAGATTTTTAATCGTGTGTCCATCCGATGGTGGTGATGCTGAATTTCATCTTGCCTGCCTTCTGTAGTTCTTCGCAGCAGGAGATGAGGGTGGCGCCTGTGGTGCAGACGTCATCGACGATAAGCAGATGCTTGCCGGCAAGATCGGTGATGGGATGTTTGCCGTCTTTGTCGTGATAGGTATCTGATAGCTGGAATACATGCTTTACGTTTTCCAGTCGCTGCCATCTGTCCTTTTGGGTTTGACTTTCGGTGAAGGTTACTCGTCGGATGGCATCTGTGATAATGGGGAGATGGGTTCTTTCCTGTATTCCCCTGGCTATTTCCTCGCTCTGATTATAGCCGCGGCTCTTCCTTCTTGACTTCGTGATGGGGATAGGGATGATGGCGTCTATATCCTTGAAGAAGTCTGATTCGATACCTTTGCTGGCGATGAGTCTTCCCAGATAGTTTCCGGTATCGGGACGATGATGGTATTTCAGTTTGTAGATGATGTAACTTGGATTGGAGTGGCTGTGATAATAGAAGAGGGCGGCGCATTTTTCGATAGGAATGCGCCCCCAGAACATCTTAGCCATATTGTTCTCATAGGGAGCTTCCCAGGTTGGGGTAATCGGGAGATCCTGGAGACAGGTGGCGCATAGCATCTCCTCTGTGCCCAGCAGTCGCTCATCGCAGATGGCACAGTAACGGGGAAAGAGAAAATCTATGATGTTTCCTAACAGGCTGAGCTTCATATTGTTACTTTGAACTTTGAGTTTTGAACATTGAACTTTATGATTAGCTTCTAATGTTTACTTTGAATTTAAACCTTTAGAAGTCGTCTTCGAAATCGATGTCTCCCAGATCTTCTTCTTTCATTTTGTCGATGCATTTGTGAATCACCTCCATACCATAGCCTCTGCCGAGGGCGAAGCGGATGAGTTTCATCGAGCGTTCGTAGTCGTTTTTGGCTTTGATGTTTTTGTATTTGTTTTTTAGGAGAGGGAGGAGGGTTTCCAAATACATGTCGTCCTCGATTTCTTCGAAGATTGGGTCGGAGATTTCCTTCGGGATGTGCTTCATCCAGAGAGCCTGTTCCACTTTCCTGCGGCCCCATTTGTTGTATTTTATCTTGTCGTTGATAAAGAAGCGAGTGAATCGCTCGTCATCAATGAATTTCTTCTGGGTCAGGAATTCCATATTTCGGGCGATGGCATCCTCTGGGAGTTCCCACTTCTTCATCTTGTCGAGCATTTCCTGCGAGCAATGTTCGGCTTGTGTGCAGAGAGTGGTGAGCTTCAGGAGTGCCTTCTGCTCTGTCATCGGCTTCTTGGGGCGCTTGGAGTTGTTATAATATTCCATAATGCATTTATGTTTTATTGGGAGGATTACAAATCCTCCGGTTTTGATAGGTCGAACCTTTTTTTACTGCGGATTGCAAATCCGCAGGGACGCCTGGCGGTGGACTTTCTGGAATCACCAGGTGTTGTCTTCCGTTAGGCGTTGTCTTCCGTTAGGCGTTCCGCCGGATTTGCAATCCGGCGTCAAAAAATGTTCGACCCTATTATTTTGCGGATTTGCAATCCGCTTATCTAATAGACTATTTTATAGCTCGCATCATTCTCTTCTTTCCGAAAGCATCTTCCTTGGTTTCTATATCCTTGAAATCAAGTTTTAGCAGCATTTCCCGGGTCTCCTTTTCGTAGATAGGATTAATCTCGAAGTATAATGCTCCTCCGGATTTGAGTGCTGAAGATGCATATTCGGCGATGGCTCTGTAGAATTTTAGCGGGTCTTCATCGGGAACGAAGAGGGCGAGGCTCGGTTCGTGCTCCAGCACATTCTTTTCCATATCCGCTTTCTCCTTTTCGCAGATATAAGGAGGATTGCTCACGATGAGGTCTGCTGCTTCTGCTGCTTTTGGCAAAGCCAATGCATCCTGATGTTCTATTCTGACATTTCCGGCTTTCATCATTTCCACATTTCCTTGTGCTATTCGGAGGGCATCTTCCGAAATATCCCATCCTGTAACCTCAGAATTAGGAATGTTGAGTCCTAATGTGATGGCAATGCAGCCGGATCCTGTGCAAATATCAAGAATCCGCCTGGCGTCGTCTGTCGCCTGAGGAGAATTTCCCGAAGAATCTTCTGGAGAATCTTCCGAAGAAACGATTGATTTTTCGATCATATCCTTCTCTATCCATTGGCAGAGTTCTGCGGTTTCCGGTCTCGGAATCAGCACGCCTGGCTCCACATGAAAGGTCCTGCCGGCAAAGTCGGCTTCGCCCAAAACATACTGCACAGGTTCTCCTTTTTGCAGTCTTATGATAATTTCTTCCAGTTTTCTTTCCTCGTCTGCAGATATTTCATTAACTTTGCCGCAGATTATGTCGGTCAGAGTCATTCCGTACTTCACATCAAGCACGGTGCGGACGATAGCCTGTGCTTCGCCAGCATCATAAAGTGGGGTGAGGGATTGCCAAAGTTGCTGATACGTTTTCATCTTGATATTGCTTGTTGCGATTTGATTTGAGAGCAAAGGTACGACATTTTATCGAAAATGAGTAAGAAAATCGAAAAAAAATAGGATATGGAGCAAAATAAAGTATCTTTTCAGAATCCGCTGACGGGCGAACCGCTTAGCCAGCAGGAGATAGATGAAATGTTCATGCGCCGCTGCCTGCAGTTGGCTAAGAACGGTAGGCAGAATGCGAAGCCTAATCCGATGGTGGGCGCCGTCATCGTGAGCGAGGAGGGCAGAATCATCGGCGAGGGCTATCATGTAAGATGTGGCGAGGGGCACGCTGAAGTCAATGCCTTTGCTTCAGTTAAGCCTGAAGATGAGCATCTGTTAAGCCAAGCCACCATCTATGTGAGTCTCGAACCGTGTTCCCATTATGGCAAGACGCCTCCTTGTGCCGACCTTATCGTAAGAAAAGGTGTAAGGAGATGCGTCTGTGGCTGCGTGGATCCTTTTGCCAAGGTGCAGGGTCGGGGAATCCAGAAGATTCGAGAGGCAGGCATCGAGGTAACGGTGGGTGTTCTAGAGGCGGAATGCCTCGAACTGAACAAGCGTTTCATCACCTTCAATACCCATCAGCGACCATACATCATCCTGAAATGGGCGCAGACTGCGAATGGTTTTCTGGATAATAATTATCAGGGAATGGCGATTTCGTCGCCTTTTACCAAGATGCTTTCGCATAAGCTTCGTGCCGAGAACGATGCCATCCTGGTGGGTAGAATCACCGATGAGCGTGACCATAGCCAGCTCAACGTGAGAGACTGGAGCGGCAAGGATCCGATGCGACTGGTCATCGACCGCCATCATCCTTGTTTCGAGGGTTTGGATTTCTCCAAGGGAAAGGAAGAGGTGTTGAAGCAGATGATGCAGTACCTGTATAATAATAAGGTGCAATCGCTGATAGTAGAAGGTGGCGCCATCACCCATCAGGCTTTCCTTGATGCCGGATTATGGGATGAAATCAGGATAGAAACATCTTTATCCACATCTGTGGAAAACGTGGTAACTGCCGGAACTGAAGCGCCAAAGCTTCCTCATAACATCCGGTTAGTGAGCCATGAAGCGTATGATGGAAACATCATCAATACCTATGAGCGCCAATAGTTTCATAGGAGCAATAAAGCTAATCATAAAGTTCAAAGTTCAACATTCAAAGTTCAAAGTAAAAAAATGAGCAATAGATTTACATCGCGCCTGAGCGATAACGATGATTTCAAGAGAGACGAGTTGATTCGCAAGATAGAGCACGCCGTGGAGCACATGACGCTCGCTGAACTGGAAGCCCTGTCGTATGACATGTTTACCAAGGGCTACATCCAGGATTACTAAAAGCTATTTCGCAGCACGCCCTGAAAGGGCAGAAGCTCCTAGCCCAGGGCAGCGCCCTGGGTTTAAAGTGATATAATAAAATCGCCCTGAAAGGGCAAAAGCTTTGGAAATGAAAGCTTTTGCCCTTTCAGGGCGACTTTTTTGTGTTTATCCTAAAACCCAGGGTGTTACCCTGGGCTAGGAGCTTCTGCCCTTTCAGGGCGTGTGGGTATGATCTATAATACCCATATTTCTATTTCCTTATTTCGCCATCGGAGTGAAGCGCAAAGTGAACTCATGAGCTCCTGTCGGAGTCATGTACTGTGGCAGACAAGAGTCGCCACCACAGCTGCGGTTACCGATGCCACGCTGCCAGAAATCGAAGTGAGCGAAAATCTGGTTAGAGCGTACCAGGTCGTAAGGATGCTTGCCACCATAGAATACGTCGTAGTTGAACTGGGCATCATCGAAGTGAGACAACGAGAAGGCTACCATGCCCTCGGTGGTAATCTGCAGCTTCGTGCTGTTGGTGTCGAGTGTCAACTGGCGCAGGCCCTGGCGGTCGCCCATGGTCTGAGGAGCACTCTGCTCTTCGAACATGCCATCCACGGTGGTCTTGTACAAACCTAACAACGAACCTCTCTGGCGATCGATGTAGTTGCTCCAAGGACCCTTGGCATAATACTCCACATTCTCGAAACCAGGAGCAAACTGCATGGCAATACCAATTTTTCGGGTTTCCTCAGAAGAATTGTTGGTAGTCACCTTCATATCCACGGTTCCGTTAGGATAGATGATGTAAGCAATCTGGTGAGTATCCTTACCGTTGGTAACGGCAGTCTCCACAACCACGTTCTTGCCCTGCTTCTTAGGAGCCTTCACCATCATCTTCTTACCGGTGAGTGCACCCTCTTCCTTGTTCTCGTTCTTGGCAACACCACCTGTAGCACCCAGGTTTACGTTGTCGTTGGCGATGCGGCGGAAGCCGTTGAAGTCAGGACCAGCATTAGGCTGAACGAGCTGAGTATTGCGATAAGTCCAGTTGGCAATGGTTCCATCCTCAGCGAATGTGATGCTGAAGTCGTTGCCGGTGATGGTGTTATCCTTCACCTTCAGCTTGCCCTTCTCCTGGATTGCTGGCAACTTGCCATGATCTTTCTGTACGAAGGTTGGGTCGGCAACAGATGTGCTACCTGCGTTCTCTGCAGAAAGCTTGAACTGCTGCTGAGCCATCTCATAACCCTTCTTGCTCCATGAAGTAGCCTTCTTCAGGATGAGGCTGAAGGTGATGACGTATTCTGCCTTATCATCTACAGCGGTGGTGTATGGGATGTTGATATCGCATGTCTTGCCTGGCAATACAGATGGGATAGCCACCTGGTTTTTCTCTACAGAAACGCCATTGCGGAGCACCTCGTAGCTGAGATCATAGATGTCGGCAAGGTTGGTGAATGCGCACTTGTTCTTCAAGGTGAGTACGCGGCTGTAGAAAGATTCGAAGTTCACGTCTCTATAAACATACTTCACCTCGGTGAGCTTAGCCGTCCACTCTCTGCCTGGAGTAATGATACCATTGCTCATGAAGTCGCCCTGGAATCCTCTGTAACCGTTGTTCATCTTGGTATAGTCGTAACCGGATGTGTAGTAGTGGAGTCCGGTCTTTGGATCCTTCAGAGGAAGACCCTTGCGGATGCGGCGTGTATCGTAGATTCCCTGGTCAACCCAGTCCCAGATGCAGCCACCGGTAATACCTGTACTTGCCTCGATGAGATCCCAGTATTCCTGCAGGTTACCCACAGCCTGACCCATTGCGTGAGCATACTCACAGATGAAGTAAGGCTTGTCGTTGAGGCCGTTCATCTGCTTCTTCACTACCTCGATTCTTGGATACATGTCTGAACCGAAGTCAGAGTACTTGGCACCGTGATTGTAGCCCTCATAGTGAACCCACGCGTCGCGACCAGGCAAAAGCTCCTTCACCTTATCGTAGGTAGCCTGGAAGTTGTCGCCACCGCCCGACTCGTTACCGAGTGACCAGAATACCACGCTAGGATGGTTGCGGTCTCTCAATACCATGCGCTCTGTGCGGTCAACATAAGCAGCGCGCCAGGTAGGGTTGTTGGAAAGTGAGTGGTTGTTGTGGCACTCTACGTCAGCCTCGTTCATACAGTACAATCCGTAGTAGTCGAACATCGCATACATCTTAGCCTGACGAGGATAGTGGCTGGTACGAACGGTGTTCACGTTAGCCTGCTTCATTAGGATTACGTCGCGAAGCATGGTTTCCACGTCGATGGCGTGACCATAGAGTGGATGAATATCCTGGGTGTTGACACCCTTGAAGAATACTCGCTTGCCGTTTACATAAACCAGTTTATCCTTGATGGTCACCTCTCTGAAACCGTATTTGGTAGAGAATACCATCTCTTCCTGGTTGCCAGCCTTCTGGCGAACGATAACGGTATAGAGATTAGGCTGCTCTGAGGTCCAAGCCTTCAGACCGGTGAGGTTGTCGATGCTAAGGCGACAGTTCTTCTGAGCATCCTTGGCAGTCATCGCTACCTGAGCAGACTGCTTGGCAACAGACTTACCCTGTGGATCGAGGAGCTCGATCTCCAGCGTCTTCTCAGATTTCTCCTTGGCAGCATTATTGATAGTCAGGTCAACATTCAGGTTGCCTGATGTATAGTCGCTGTTCAGGGCAGATGTGATGTAATGGTCTGCCACGAAGGTCTTTGGAGTAGCTACGAGATAAACATCGCGGTGGATACCCCCTAGATGCCACATGTCCTGTCCCTCCAGGTAAGAACCGTCGCTCCAGCGGTAAACGCGAACCGATACGTTGTTGTCGCCCTTGCGGACGAGGTTGGTAACATCAAAGTCAGCATCAGTATTGGCACCCTGTGAATAACCGGCATACTTACCATTTACCCAAACCACGATGGCGCTGCAGGCACCGTCGAAGTGCAGGAACACGCGCTTTCCTGTTTCCCAACCCTCAGGCAGGTTGAAGTTACGGCGATAAGAACCTACCGGATTCTTGTCGAAATTATCCTTGAAGGCTGTGATGAACGGCGGTTTGTTCTCGAAAGGATAGCCCACATTATTATATACAGGCACATCGTATCCAGCCATCTCCCAGTTGAGAGGTACCTGGAGTTCCTTCCAGGAAGAAACGTCTGCGTTGTCAGCCCAGAAATCATCCTTTTCTGGCTTGCCCTGCTTCCAGTCGGCTGTGTAGTGAAATTTCCACTTTCCGTTGAGCAGGAGATAGTTGGCGTGCTTAGGAGTAAGCCATGGGAATTTGAAGTAATCGTCCTTCTGCATGGTGGCAGTAGAAGAATAAGGCACGAAAGTAGCGTGCGCCTTTTCCTTGCGATCCTCAAACTTAGTCTCGTCTTCTACCCATTTGTCGGTAAACGGACAAACGTCAACTTTGGTCTCCACCACCTTCTTCACCTTTTTCTTGGTGTGTCTAGGTTGTGCAATAGCTGATGCGCTGAAGAGGAAGGTCAATGCAACCGCAGCTCCCCAAAATAAATGTTTTTGTTTCATTGTCTGGTTGAATTATTAATAATTACAAGTTAGCTAGTTATGAATCTGTTTAGATTTGGTGCAAATTTACGATTAATTCCTGAAACCTCCAAATTATTTTTGTATTTTCGTATCCTGGAGGATAAAATAAACCGACCTGTATGGTTGAAATTATCCAATACGCCCTGAAAGGGCAGAAGCTCCTAGCCCAGGGCATCGCCCTGGGTAATTATGAACGCAACCCCGTCGCCCTGTAAGGGCAAAAGCTTTCAAAGAACCAAGCAGTAAACAAAGCTTTTGCCCTTACAGGGCGTCTTATTGATTGCTATTATACCCAGGGCGATGCCCTGGGCTAAGAGCTTTTGGGCTTTCAGCCCGTTTCAACCGTACTGTTAGAAATAAACAGCCCTAGTCCTTTTGGGGGCTTCATTGATGACCGGTGCCTGCTTGCGCCTTGTAAGTATTATCGCTGTTGCTTGTAAGTACTGTCGCAGTTACATCGGTTTTATGTAAAAAGTCTTATCCTTTTCTTCCGAAATCGGCAGGAATCTCGCCCCACTTCTTCGTTTCCCATTTAAAGATAGGGACGGTTACGGGGTGGGTGCGGAGCCAATTTTCGGCACGGGCGATGATCTGATAGAGTTGCTCGGTTTGAGGAGTACGCTCCAGTTTGGTCTTGCATTGCTTCTTGTTTACCCAGAGTTGGGCATTCACGCTGTCGCTGTAGATTACCTTGTCGGTAATGCCTTTCTGGGCCATCAGAGCGAGGGCGTGGACGATGGCGAGGAACTCGCCGATGTTGTTGGTGCCGTGGATAGGACCATAGTGGAAAACCTGTGCACCAGTCTGAAGATCAATGCATTGGTATTCCATTGGACCGGGATTTCCGGAGCAGGCTGCATCCACAGCCCAGGCGTTCGCCTTCACCTCATTGGGCAAAGGCAAGACTGTATCGTTTCTCCATGAAGGAGGATTTACGGGCATGTTACTCATTTGCGTTTCTTTTATTGGATAAATGATTTGTGTTTTTACTGAACCGCATAACGAGAGTTCAGTTTTTGGGTAATACTGACCTATATAAAAAAGAAATGAGCAAGCCCCAAAGTCTGGCTCTGGGGATGCTCATTATTTGTCAATAGTCAATATTCATTTTTTAAATTGTAGGTTAATTATATCTTGAGAAGTTTTTCAGGAGTGCTATACTCCTGATAACTTCTAATTACCTAAAATTTTACATTCTTTCAGGAACCTCGATGCCGAGCAGAGCCATACCATTCTTCAGAATCTTGGCAACATTGGCTGCGAGAACCAGACGGGTAATCTTCTCTGCCTCGCTCTCAGCATTCAGGATGCTGTAATCGTGGTAGAACTGGTTGAACTCCTTGGTCAGCTCGTAGCAGTAGTTGGCAATACCACCAGGGTTGTAGTTGTTGCCGGCATCGGCTACAGCTGCAGCGAAGTCGTTCATCTTCTGGATGAGGTCAATCTCCTTCTCGTTGATAGGAGCATCAGCGCCCAACTCTGCAGGAATCTCAATGCCCTCGGCAGCAGCCTTACGCATGATGCTGCGGATACGAGCGTAGGTGTATTGGATGAAAGGACCTGTGTTACCGTTGAAGTCGATACTCTCCTCTGGGTTGAAGAGCATATTCTTGCGGGCATCTACCTTGAGGATGAAGTACTTCAACGCTCCGAGACCCACGATGCGTGAAATCTCCTGGCGTTCTTCCTCGCTCATGTCCTTGAACTTGCCAAGCTCATCGCTTGTCTGGCGAGCATCCTTGATCATCTCTGCCATCAGGTCATCAGCATCTACTACGGTTCCCTCGCGGCTCTTCATCTTTCCGTTAGGCAACTCTACCATTCCGTAAGAGAAGTGAACCAAGTCCTTACCCCACTTGAAGCCGAGGCGGTCGAGCAGGATAGAGAGCACCTGGAAGTGGTAGTTCTGCTCGTTACCTACTACGTAGATCATCTTGTCGATAGGGAAATCCTTGAAACGGAGGTCGGCAGTACCGATGTCCTGAGTCATATAAACAGAAGTACCGTCAGAACGGAGCAGGAGCTTCTGGTCGAGGCCCTCGTTGGTGAGGTCTGCCCATACAGAGTTATCGTCCTTGCGGAAGAAGAGACCCTTCTCCAATCCTTCCTCTACCTTCTTCTTACCCTCGAGGTAAGTGTTTGACTCATAATATATCTTGTCGAAACCTACGCCCATCATCTTGTAGGTCTCGTCGAAGCCAGCGTAAACCCAGCTGTTCATCTTCTGCCAGAGAGCGCGAACCTCAGGGTCGTTGTTTTCCCACTTCACGAGCATCTCGTGAGCCTCCTTGATCAATGGAGCCTCTGCCTTTGCTTTCTCTGTGGCAGCTTCTTCTTCCATGCCCTCCTTCATGTACTGAGCCTTGAGCTCTGCGATTTCCTCACGATAGTGCTTGTCGAAGGCTACATAGTAGTCGCCGATGAGGTGGTCGCCCTTCTTGCCGGAAGTCTCAGGAGTTTCGCCATTGCCCCACTTGAGCCAAGCGAGCATTGACTTACAGATGTGAATACCACGGTCGTTAACGATGTTTGTCTTGATTACCTTGTTGCCGTTGGCCTCCATGATCTGGGCCAGAGACCAGCCGAGGAGGTTGTTGCGCACGTGACCGAGATGGAGAGGCTTGTTGGTGTTAGGAGAAGAGTACTCGATCATGACGAGCGGGCTATTCTCAGTAACAGGCTTCTCGCCGAACTTAGGGTCAGCGTTGATGGTGTTCAGGAGTCCTACCCAAGCGGCAGGAGCGATAGAAAGGTTGAGGAAACCCTTTACTACATTGAAGTCTGCGATAACGTTAGCGCAGTTCTCCTTCAGGTAGTCACCAATCTCGAGTGCAGTTCTCTCAGGAGTCTTCTTCGACATTTTGAGGAATGGGAATACGACGAGGGTAAGGTTACCTTCGAAATTACTCTTGGTCTTCTGCAGGGCTACCATCTTTTCAGGTACGTCCTGACCATAAAGCTCCTTCACCGCCGCGATGACAGAGCTGATGATTTCGTTTTCTATCTTCATTATCTTTATATCTTTTTTTACCGGTAAAAAATCTTTTTCTTTATTCAAATGCCTGGTAAGTGAGGGGGCTTGCAAGTACCCCCTTTTACTTAAGCGCCTGCAAAATTACAAATAATAATTGGAATGAGCAAAGAAAAACGATGTTTTCTTTATCCTTCAAGGATAATATCGGCCACGTCCTGTGGAGAGTTCCATAAGATGCCGTCCTGCAATTCATCGTCGGTAAAACCATTGAGAGCCTCCTGTGCTTCCTTTGGTGTAATTGCTGGAGTACCATCCTCATTCTTTGCTTCGAGCAAAGCCTGCAAGACTTCTGCTCTGTATTCTTCAATTGTCATCATGTATTTAATGTCGTTATGTTGTTTATTTTATGGTGACAAAGGTAATGTTTTTTTTCGAAAGCACCAAGCTTTTCTGTCATTTTCTTTTCTTGACAACTTAAAATTATGATAATTTTAATGTAGATGAAACCAGGAAACTACGAAATTGATGTCAATCTTTTTGTTTTTCCAGGTAGAATGTTACATGGTAGCCGGAGATGGAAGTATCGGCAAGTCCCAGTTCGATGTTCTGCATCATCAGCATCTGGCGGGAGAGGGAAAGTCCGATACCTGTGCCGGATGATTTGGTGGTAAAGAATGGGATGAAGATTTCCCGTGCCACATCGGCAGGAATCGGTTCGCCATTGTTGCTGAACAGCAGGATAGGACGCTCATTTTGGCTCATGCGGACGTCGATGTCGGTGGCGTGGGCTTCGATGGCATTCTTGGTAAGATTGATGAATACCTGGCGCAGCATGTTGCGGTCGGCCTCCAGCGTGACATTCTGGGGGAGGAAAATGTGCCAATTGAGGTCGGGATAGAGCGCCCGGATGCTTTCCAGGAAAGAGGCAAGCGTGAGGGGTTCTACGACGGGAGCCTGAAGCTGAGTGAGTTTGCGGTAACTATCTACAAAGTTGGTGAGCGACTTGCTGGTGTCGTGAATCGCCTGAATGCCTTCCTCGTATTCGCTTCCCTTGATCTGTGGGGTGCTGAGGTAAGCCTGGCAGATGCTGGAGATAGGAGCCGTGGCGTTCATGATTTCGTGGGTAAGCACACGGGTCAGCTTTTGCCATGATTCCACTTCGTGTCTGGCTACGAGGCGGGCAATGTCGCCCTGCATGTCGTTGAGTGCCTGCTGCAAGGCTCTTTCGCCCGGCAGCAAGCCCGAAGTGGGGAGGCGGAAGGCGTAATCGCCATTTCTTACAGCCTCACGCATCAGAAAAGCACGAGCCTTCAGCCTTCGCTGATGGCGAAAGAACAGATAGATGAGGCCGCCCAGGATGAGGCAGATTCCACCTATTAAATATATAATCTTGATAATAACCATAAAAATAGTATGTTTATCTCTTCAGTTTTGCGTAAAGGGTTTGTCGGGTAATTCCGAGCATTTCGGCTGCACGCGAGATGTTGCCGTGGCATTTATCCACGACCTTCCGGATGTAATCGTTCTCGAAATTTTCCAAGGTTGCCACTTCCGTATTATTGTCGATGGCATCCTTGAGCACCCTTATCAGTTCGTCATTATCCCAGGGCTTGGTGACGAAATCGGCGGCTCCGCTTTTCAATCCCTTGATGGCAAGCTGCACGTCGGCAAAGGCGGTGATGAGTACCACGGGGATGTGGGCGTGGAGCCGGCGGAAGGTGCGGAGCCAGAGTAAACCGTCCTGTCCGCTGTTTACGCCGAGCGAGAAGTTCATGTCGAGTAGGATGAGATCTACCTGCTCCTGTTGCAGCAGCGTGGGGGCGGTATCGGGGCGAGGCAGGGTGAGAATCCGTTCGAACGTATTGCCCAGACAGATTTTCAGCGCCGTGAGTATCGACGGATTATCGTCGATGACAAGAAGGGTTCCATATTTCATATCTTTAATTTTTTTGTTTGCAAAAGTACGCTTTTTTTCCGAAACGGCAAACAAAAACGGGATTGTTGTGTGATAATCATACAATAGAGTGTATGAATTTCATACAATCCGCCTTTCGGGCTGCCGGAATCCTTGGCAGAAAACGGGAGAAGCCGTAACTTTGCAGCAGCTAACGAAAACAGGGAGATGGTATTCTTCCTTTATCGTTTGATTTTAGTGAAACAAAAAATAAATGAGTATATGATGAAAAGTTATGTGAAATTCTTATCACGCAACAAGCTTTATGCCACCATAGAGGCCTTGGGTCTCTCGGTGGCACTGGCTTTTGTGCTGATTCTCGTTTCCTACGCTACTGCAGAGTATCGTGTGGGAACGAATCAGAAACTGGCGAAGGAGCTCTATGTTGCAGGTTCCGGCGATTATCTCGGAATGACCTGGGGCATAGCCAAGGAGTTCTTTCCTTCCATCCCGGAAATCAAGGGATGGACAAGATTTGGTGAATATTATGCTCCGCAGGGAGCCATGATAGATGGACAGTATTATGAGGCAAAATATCTGGCTATCGACCCGAACTTTTCCCAGTTTATGGGTTACAAATGCCGTGGTTGTGCGCCAGATCATCTCCTTTCGGATGCTCATCAGGCAATGGTTTCGGAATCTTTTGCCAAGAAAGCCTTCGGCAACGCCAATCCTATCGGCCGTACCATCCAATGCGGTAAGCTGCAACTCAAGGTGGTGGGAATCATGGAGGATTTCGACCGTGAGGACCTTCTTAACCCATACGATATTTTCGTGTCGATGAAACTGATAGAAGCTGAGGCTCAGGCGATGGATCAGTTTGGCTCCTGCATTACGGTGGCGCGACTGGCAAAGGATGCTTACCCGGAAAAAGTGAGACAGACCTTGCTCGGCAAATACATGAACTACTGGAAGGGATGGAAGAAGGATTCGGATGGAGTCACCTTTATGTGGGGTTGCCGGTTTGTGAGATGGGACCAGATTCATTTTACGGCTGATAGTGTCGATATTTTCAAGCATGGCAATCGTACTCTCGTGAATATCCTCCTGGTAGTGGCGCTGGTTCTGCTGCTCTCAGCCTTGTTCAATTACATCAATCTTACGGTGGCTCAGATTGGCAACCGTGCGAAGGAGATGGCTACCCGAAGACTGCTGGGCGAATCGGTAGGGGGCGTGATGCTTCGCTATCTCAAGGAGTCGGCGCTCTTCACGGCAGTCTGCTTCCTGCTGGGCTTGTTGATTTCCTGGGCATTTATCCCGTTGTTCAATTCTATGTTGGATACGAAAATCGACCTGTTCCATTCCTTCGACCTTCTGTGGTTCCTGCCGTTGGCTTACGTCATCATTTCCATCTTTGCGGGAATCCTTCCTGCCATCGTGGTTTCTCGTTTCAATCCGATAGATGTGGTGAAGGGAACCATCCGCATGCGCAGCAAGATGTGGTTCAGCAAGATATTTATCGTAGCCCAGAACGTCATCAGTATCACGCTGGTAGTCATGGCGATAACGATGATGCTCCAGATGAAGCATCTTGCCGATTTGCCGTTGGGTTATCAGACGAAGGATATTGTTTCCATCTTTTCTTCCTTGGATGGTTCGCCGGAGAAGATGTCTATCCTCAGGAACCGTCTGAAAGCGCTTCCTGAGGTGGAAGAGGCAACTTACGGCAACGCCAATCCTATCAGCAGCTGGGGAAACGGCGTGCATGGTGACAACGAAAAACTGATAGGAATGCTCCGTATGTTCTTGGCTGATTCCACGGCGATGAAGATGCTGGGAATCAGGGTGATTGAACAGTATTGCGAGCCAGCCTATGGCAAGATTTGGGTAACGGAAGATGCGAAGCGAGCCTATGGTGTTTCTGCCCACAAGCCGTGGTTTGGAATGAGACTGGAAAACGGAAAACACGAATATGAGGTGTGCGGCGTGATTGCCGATTATCATAGTGGAGATGCGCTGAGCGAGAATGAGAAAACGGAGCATAATGCCATTGGAGTCATTACTCCGCAGCAGGGTGGATGGGTTGTTCTGGTGAAAACCCGTGGCGATCATGCCCAGGCGCTGCAGGCTATCCGGAATACCTGCAAGCAGGTGGCTAAGGAACTGATAGGTGTTCCTACGGAAATGGAGGCGGAGTATATGGATGATACTTTGAAGAATAATCTCAAGGACAAGCATAATATGATGGTGCTCATCATCACCTTCATGAGCATCTCTATCCTGATTTCTGCCCTGGGCCTCTTCGGAATGTCGGTTTATTACGGCAACCAGCAGAAGCGCCAGATTGCCCTGCGCAAGGTGATGGGTGCTTCGATTGGGGATGCGGCTTGGCAACTGGCTAAGAGATTCCTCGTCAGTTCGCTGGTGGCTGTGGTCATCGCCATCCCTATCTGCGTGAAGCTGATGCAGACTTATCTCATGGATTTCGTCCATCGCATTTCCTTCCCTTGGTGGGTGTTGCTGGCTGGCGCCATCTTTACCTTATTGATAGCCTTTGTTTCGGTTATCGGCTGCACCCTGCGTACGGCGATGTCGAATCCGATAGACAGCATCAAGGCTGAATAATGAGTCATAAACTTTAAAAAGATTTCTAACGATGATACGAACAGAGAATTTAACTAGAATATTCCGCACGGAAGAGGTGGAAACCATCGCCCTGAACGGTGTGAACATAGAAGTAGAAGATGGTGAGTTTATCGCCATCATGGGTCCTTCGGGATGCGGCAAGTCAACCTTGCTGAACATCCTGGGCTTACTGGATAGTCCTACGGAGGGCAAGTATTGGTTGAATAATGAGGAAGTGGGCCATCTGAAGGAGCGTGAGCGCACCGCCTATCGCAAGGGTCGCATCGGCTTCGTGTTCCAGAACTTCAACCTTATCGACGAACTTACCGTTGAGGAGAATGTGGATTTACAGCTGAAATACCTCGGAGTGGGAAAGGCGGAGCGCAAGGAGCGTGTGCTCGAGATATTGAGAAAGGTGAAGCTGAGCCATCGTGCCAAGCATTATCCTCATCAGCTTTCGGGCGGTCAGCAGCAGAGGGTTGCCATCGCCCGTGCCGTGGTGGGCAAGCCTAGCATCATCCTTGCCGATGAGCCTACGGGTAACCTCGATTCCAAGAATGGTATGGAGGTGATGCAGTTGCTCAGCGAGCTGAACGAGGAGGGAACCACCATCGTGATGGTTACGCACTCCAAGCACGATGCTACCTACGCCAGTCGCATCATCAATCTGTTTGATGGACAAGTGGTGGATGCGATGAATGATCAGCTTTGATCTTTGGTTTCGAATGATCAGCTTTAAGCTGCGGTTTACTGTCCAACAATTAGACGGTGGTGTCTAATTGTTGGACAGTTTGTTTAATGAGGGCTTTTATTTAATGGCTTGATTATCAGGAGAAATGTTGTTTTGGCACGGCTCTTGTCCTTATCATGCCAAAATGAAGAAGATTATGAAAAGAATAGGAATATTGATAGGATGGTTGGTCTGGGTGGCTGGTGCCTCGGCACAGAGCTGGAGCCTTGACGACTGCATGAAATACGCCGTGGAGCACGCTACGGAGGTGAAGCGGGAGGTGGTAAACGCCCGCCAACGCAAGCAGGATTACCAGCATGCTGTGGCAGGATTCCTGCCTACCGTTACGGGCGGCGTGCAAGGACAGTATGCCTGGGGACGAAACATCGACCCGGAAACCAATACTTATAATAATGTAACGACATTCAACAACTATTATCAGCTTTATGCCGAACTGAATGTCTTCGATGGTTTCGCCACCATCAACGCCTTGAAGCAGGCTAAGCTGAGCCGGGATTATTCAGCCACGGCGATGCAGAAGATTCAGGACGATAGAGCCATCGACGTGATGCAGAAATATGTGGATGCTGCCTATGCTGAGGCAAGCATTCAGATAGCAAGCGAGAAACTGAACGAAAGCAAGCGGATGCTGGCTAAGATGAAGCGACTGTATGAACTGGGCGAGAAAGGGCGCCCGGATGTGGTACAGATGGAATCGCAGGTGGCGGAAGATGAATACAATCTTACGCATCAGGAGAATGTGGCAAAACAGAGTCTGCTCGCCTTGAAATCCGCGATGAATTTTCCGGTGGATGAAGAGCTGAAAATTCTGATTAATGAGGAGCAGAATTTGAAGTTAACGTCTGATAAAAAAGAGGTTTCTGAATCTGGAGTAAACTACGAAACCATTTACCAGGGCTTCCTGCATATTTCTCCCGATTTGAAGTCGGCAGAATACGAAGTGGAGCGGGCACGGTATGATTACAAGATAGCAAAAGGCAGATTGCTGCCATCACTCTCTCTCGGTGGCGGCATTTCTACCAACTATTACAAGAATCTCTCTCAGAAAGGACAATACGATGGGTTTGCCTCGCAGTTTCACAACAACCAGGGCGAATACCTCGCGTTGACCCTTTCTATACCTATTTATAATAGCGACCGATGGCACAGCGTGAAGAAGGCACGCAACGACTGGCAACTGGCACAGGTGAACCTGGAGGAAACCAGGCGCAAGCTTCACGACCAGATAGCCCAGGCGGTGATGGATGCAGAGGGTTACGCCAAGGAGTTGCATCAGATGCAGAAGAAGGTGGCCTCTGATTCGCTCGCCTATCACATGTCGAGCCGGAAGTTTGAAGAAGGAATGCTTTCCACCTTCGATCTTCATACCGCAGCCCAGACGCTTCTGGAAAGCAGAATCAAGGAACTCCAGATGCAGATGCTGCTCATCATCAAACAGAGATTGGTTGCTTATTATCAGGGAGAAAATTTAATAAGATAAATTATGGATATAAAAATAGAAAAGAAAAAATATCTCGTGCCTCGCAAGTATTGGGCATGGATTGGCGGAGGAGCGGTTTTGATCGCAGTCCTCATTTGGTTGGGATTGAGCAATTTCTCTTCCACCCTGAAGGTGGATAGGAAGGGATTGAGCATCGGAACCGTAGAGAAGGCGCAGTTCAACGATTATGTTTCGGTGGATGGACAGGTGGTTCCTATCTCCGTGGTACAGATCAGTTCCGAGGAAGGCGGTATCGTTCTGGAGAAAGTGGTGGATGAAGGTGCCCACGTAAACAAGGGCGATGTGATCGTGAAACTGAGCAATTCGAATCTCGACCTGGAGATTCTGAATGCCGAAAGCGAACTTGCCGAAAAGCAGGACATGCTTCGCAACACCCAGATTTCGATGGAGCAGGACCGCCTGAACAATAGCAACGAGGAACTGTCGCTTTCGCAGGATGTCATTACCAAGCGCCGCTCCTATCAGCATCAGGAGGCGTTGCACAAGGAAGAACTCAATTCGCGCGAGGAGTATCTGAAGGCTAAGGAAGATTACGACCTTGCCGTCAAGAAGCATGCGCTCATCAGCAAGCGATTGAAGAAGGATGCACAGCTCCGCCGTTCGCAGATGGATCAGATGGGCGATAATCTGGAAGCCATGCAGAAGAATGTGCAGCTGGTTCGCCAGCGCAAGGAGAAGCTGAACATCCGCAGCACCATATCGGGTGAAATCGGCTTGCTCGATGTGGAACTG
Organism: Prevotella sp. AM23-5; assembly: GCF_003473645.1. Classification (NCBI taxonomy): domain Bacteria; kingdom Pseudomonadati; phylum Bacteroidota; class Bacteroidia; order Bacteroidales; family Prevotellaceae; genus Prevotella; species Prevotella sp. AM23-5. Next base: position 107,492 of record NZ_QUCG01000003.1, read on the forward strand.
GGACAGAGCATCCAGGCTGGACAGAAGATAGGAGTCATCAACGATCTCAGCGATTTCAAGGTGCAGGCGCAGGTGGATGAGCATTACATCGACCGGGTAAAACCCGGACTTACTGCTACCTTCGACCAGAATGGCAAGCATTATCTCCTGCAGGTCCGCAAGGTTTATCCCGAGGTAAGAGACGGCAGGTTTCGCATCGACTTCATCTTCAAAGGTGTTCGCCCTGGCAATATCCGAACCGGTCAGACCTATTATGTAGATTTGCAGCTCGGCCAGTCTAAGCAGGCAATAATCATCCCTAAAGGCACGTTTTATAGTGTAACGGGCGGTCAATGGATTTTTGTTTTAGACAAGAGTGGCAAGAAGGCTTATCGCCGAAAGATTACCATCGGTCGCCAGAATCCTCAATATTATGAGGTGATTGAAGGCTTGGAGCCGGGCGAGCAGGTTATCGTTAGCGGCTATGAGGCCTATAAGGATAATGATGTATTAGTTTTTAATTAGTAGTGATTAGTGATAAATTGGGCTAACGCCCTTGAAACAGGATATTTGATATGAATCATATTATTAACGCATTCAAGAATCTGCCCCGAAGAGGCCAGCACAATTTCGTGAAGATCTTGTGTCTGGCGCTCGGACTGGCAATCAGTTCGGTAATTATTGCCGAGATTTATTTCGAGCAGACTTACGATACGTATTTCCCTGGATGGGAGAGGACGTATCAGATATTTGAAGTGAGCAGCAATCAGGGTAAGACCATGACGTTCAACCAGACTTCAGGAGCCATCGCCCAAGGTGTGAAGCAATACGCACCGATGGTGGAAATGGCCACTAGTACCCACTGGTTCTATAACGACGCCCAATGCAAGTTGGACGACCAGCACGTTGTGTCTGCCAATATCTTGATGGCAGACAGTTGTTTCTTCGATGTCTTTCCGCAGAAGATGTTGGTAGGCAAGGCTCGCCAGATATTATCACAGCCCTTGTCTTGCATCATCGACTCGAAGACGGCAGCCACTATAGGCGGCAATGTGGTGGGCAAGCATTTCACGCTTCCCGATTATCCTGGTACTACTTTTACCATTAATGGCGTTTTCGAGGCTTTTCCTTGGGGGGCGTCCTTGCATGGCACGCAGATGATTCTGTCTATGTCCAGTGTTCCATACGTATATTCTTACGATGGCAGAAACAATTGGATAGGAAATGATAGCTATATTTCCTACATTCGGTTGGCAAGGGGACATCGTGTCGACGAACTCAAGCCTTACGTCGACAAGATGCGCCAAGACCATTTCCCATTGAAGGAACTGAAGAAGATGGGAACAGACCTTACCTTTGATTTCACGGTGTTGAGCGATGTCTATACCCATGACCCATATATCAAGATGATGAGCTGGATATTGAGCATCGTGGCCTTCGTGCTGCTCTTCACGTCGGTAATGAACTATCTGCTTATCATAGTGGGCAATCTGGTAAGCCGCTCGCGTGAGATGGCAGTTCGCAAGTGCTATGGAGCCGAACCCAAGAATATTCATGCCATCATCTTCTCTGAGGCATTGGTGCATGTAGGCTTGGCGGTGATTTTGGCTGCCATACTCGTATTCCTTTGCAAGGGAACTATCGAGAATTTCCTTTCTGCTCCGGTTAGTGCGCTGATTCTGAACAGGGGCAGTTGGATATTGGTGATGATCTGCCTGCTGGTGTTGCTGGTAGGCGGTCTGGTTCCGGGCTGGCTATACAACAAGATTCCGGTGGCAAGTGCCTTCCGTGGTTATAACGAGAATCGCAACCGCTGGAAACTGACGTTGCTGGGCATACAGTTTGCTATCTCTGGACTGCTGTTCAGTCTGCTCTACATCATCAACAGTCAGTATCAGCTGATGCTTGGCACCAATCCTGGTTACGATTATGATAATGTTGCCATCGTCTCGGTAGATGGCATCAATCGCGACCAGCGCAACCAGTGTCTTGCCGAAATCAAGCGAATGCCGAATGTCAAGGAGTGCTGTTCCACTTATCATATTCCGCTCTATGGATACGGCAGAAGCGGAAACATGGTACAAAAGCCTGGTGATGATACTAATACCTTCAACATCATAGATATGGAAGGTGTGGACGACAATTTCTTCAAGATGATGAACATCCCGATAGTACAGGGCTCGTTCTTTACGGAGTGCAATGACAGTTGCCGTCAGGTGATTATTGACGAACGGGGTGCTGAAAAACTCATCAATATCTGGCATTGGAAGGATGGCGTTGTAGGCAAGCAGATTACTTGTTCGGGACATGATGACGGTGTAAATCCACTCAAGCTGACGGTTTGTGGCGTGTGCAAGAATATCCGCTGGGGTGACATGTCGGCCGATGGCGACGATATGAAGGAGTTTCCTGTACTGTATTTCTATGCAGCCAAGACGGCTTATTACATGCTTGTAAAGTATAAGGATATGCAGGACGAATCGTTGGCGGAGTTGCAGCAGAAGGTGCAGTCGATGTATCCTAACAATAAGGTCATCGTGAAGAGTTATGCCTCTGAATTGGCTAACCAGTATGCCTCACAGCTCAATTTCCGCAATGGCATCCTTGTAGCAGGCATCGTGACGATGATTATCGCCCTCTTCGGATTGGTGGGTTATACGAGCGATGAGGTGAACCGCCGCCGCAAGGAGATTGCGATAAGGAAGGTGAACGGAGCGAAGGTGAAGGATATTCTTCGCATCTTCCTGAAGGACATTATGAAGATTGCCTTGCCTTGCATCATCGTGGGCGACTTGGGGGCTTGGCTGATAGCCCGACAATGGCTGATGTCGTTTAGCGAGAAGATTACGATGACGCCTTTGCTGTTTATCGGCGTTACCATCATCTTGCTCGTCATCATCGGGCTTTCCGTCGTCATCAACTGCTACAAGGTGGCGAATAGTAATCCGGTGAAGTATCTTAAGGATGAATAAAATTAAAAGTAAAAAAGTAAAAAGATAAGAAAATGCTTAAAATAGAGAATCTTTGCAAGTCATTCCGCACAGAAGATGTGGAGACGATTGCTTTAAATAACGTATCTTTCACAGTAGAAGACGGCGAGTTTGTCGCCATTATGGGACCATCCGGTTGTGGCAAATCCACTTTACTCAATATCCTTGGATTATTGGATAACCCAACTTCTGGAAAATATTTCCTGGGTAATCACGAGGTGGCAAACCTGAAGGAAAAAGAGCGTACGGATGTGAGAAAGGGAGAAATCGGTTTTGTGTTCCAGAGCTTCAATCTGATAGATGAATTGAATGTAGAGGAGAACATCGAGCTTCCTCTTACCTACCTCAACATTCCGAAGGCGGAGCGCAAGGCTAAGGTGCAGGCGATTATGAAGCGAATGGCCATCAGCCATCGTGCCAAGCATTTCCCTCACCAACTGTCAGGTGGTCAGCAGCAGAGGGTTGCCATCGCCCGTGCCGTGGTCTTCGGTCCGAAACTTATCCTTGCCGATGAGCCTACGGGTAACCTCGATTCCAAGAATGGTGCCGAGGTGATGCATCTGCTTACTGAGCTGAACCACGAGGGCACCACCATCGTCATGGTAACGCATAATGAGCATGATGCCAAGATAGCCCATCGCACCATCCGCCTGTTTGATGGACAGATTGTGGAAACGGAGGGCAATCAGCTTTAGTGTTTCTGTTTCTTCTGAGGGGCACCCTATGCTTTGTTAGAAGAGGAATGTCATAAATCGCTTGGTGTTAGCCTCTTTCTGCTTCAGCTCTTCTTCCATTCTCTGTATTGCCATCTTGAAGAAGAAGCGGACGAGGTGCTCGTCGGTTGCTTCTGTGCGAATCATACGAAGAGCAGAAATATATTCCTGACGGGCTTCGGATGGGATGATGAGGAGAGGATGATTCAATCTTAAGAGAATGTAGTTGCTGATGAGTCGGCCTGTTCTTCCATTCCCATCACGGAAGGGATGAAGATATTCGTAGAAGCCATGGAAGCGGGCGGCAAGAATCATGGGATGAACGGCTGCCGAAACGATGGCTTTTTCGGTAGATTCCAACAGCTTGGGAACTCTGGCGATGAGTTCTTCGTGGTCGCCAAATACCGTATCGCCTGCAGCCATGTCCGTGGTGGTGTATTCGCCCGGAATAGCTTCTGGGGAACGGTAGGAAAGCGTATGGCTGGTAACCCGTCTGTTGATTTCTTTCAGAAGATTCTCGTCGAGTGGATGTTGCGTGTTTTGCATCATGTACTCAAAGGCTTCGAAGTGGTCGAGCATTTCGAAAGCTTCGAAAAGAGTCTTTCCGGCAGGAATCATCCCTAATCCTTTCTCCTTCAGTTCCCGGGTATCATCTACGGAGAATGAGTTGCCTTCAATGGCGCACGAATGGGTAGAGAAGAGTACTTCGTTATATTTGATGTACTCTTCTCTATCCATTTTATTGATGATAAGGGTTTGATATTTTCCTCTCAAATCCTCGTATTCCTTGATTTCCTTTTCGAATGCCATAATCTTCTGTAAGTAATTATTTGACTAAGTTTAATATGGCTTTTATAAAATCGTGTGATAAGCCAATAATTTCCAGGATGTCATTTTCGGAAATTTCGTAGGCGCAGTTGTAATCGGCTTTTTGCCTTAATTGGAACATACGGGCGAGGAAACTGCCATAAGAGATATCTACGATACCAGTCTTTACGAAGTGTAAACTGAATTGGGTATTAATGCCGGCATGAGTGTGGGCATTAACACCTTTTGCTATGAATAGAGCTTGTACGGCATGGAAGCAGGCATAATAATAGCGATTGGCTGCTAAATCCCAATGCTTTAGTTCAACCATTTCATCTGCTTGAGTTAAAAAGCGCTTGGCTTTTTCTACTTGCAGACTGATTAATGTGTCTTTGTTTACTTGATCCATAACTTTTATATTAAACTAATGCCGTCTCGATTTACATTCTCGTAAAAAGGGGTGAAGTTATACGATTCCCATTCTTTCTTTGTGTAAAGAATGGGATTGATTTCTGTGCCGAGGTCGCAACCTAACAAGACAAACGGGTAACTTACTTTGTCATAGTCTGTTTGCTCCAGTTTGGCTTTATCTAAAAGGATAAGAATGTCCCAGTCTGAATCGTTGCGAGCATCACCTCTCGCTCTTGATCCATACAATATAGCCTTGCTGCCTAAAGGAATAGCAGATTTGGCTATTTCTTTTATCTTTAATATGGTCTTATCGTCTGTTGACATAAGCTTAATCTTTTATAATGGCAAAGATATGGTAAAAAAGTGAAAGTGCCAAACTTTCTTCCTCAAAATTATACTTTTTTATGGGATGATGATGCGGAAGGTGGTGATTCCCTGTGCCTTGTCCTGATGGAGCGAGAGGCTGCCGCCGCTTACTCGCATGATTTGGCGGGAGAGGGAGAGACCGATTCCGCTTCCTTCCGGCTTCGTGGTGAAGAACGGGATGAAAATGTGGGAGGCTACATCTTCGGGGATGAGACCGGCGTTGTTGCTCACGTTGATGATGATGGATTCCTGGGCATTGGCGTAGGCTTGGAGATGGATAAATGCCTTCTTGCTAGCCGCGGATTGCAAATCCGCGGAGCGGCATTCCTGCTTGTTCCTACCCTGCACATTTCCATCTTGCTTGTTTCTTTCTGCAGATAACTTTTCCTGCCCGTTGAAAGCTTCTACGGCATTCTTCAGAAGATTCGTTACTACGTGAGAGAGGAGGCTCTCATCGGCATAAACCAGCAAATCCTTGGGAGAAACTTCTATCTCTACTTCGTGGTTGCAGAGCAGCGCCATTCTTTCCAGGAATGGTTCCACATAGAAAAGAGCAGGCTGAGGCTGGGGAACATGGGTGAAACGGCGATAGTTGTTGACGAAAGCCAACAGTTCGGTTCCTGTTTTGTGGATGGTTTCCAAGCCTTGCTTCAGGTCTTTATCCTCTGTAACTCGGGTAAGCAGAGTCTCGCTCAACGAAGTAACCGGCGTGATGGTATTCATGATTTCATGGGTCAGCACACGAATCAGCTTGATCCAAGAATCCACTTCCTGGTTGCTCAGCTCGTGGCTCACGTCGCTCAGGGCGATGATGCGCACGTGCTTGTCTTTCAGCATAGCTTGCGTCTCATGTTTTGCCAGGTGCTCATCCTTCAGTTTCCCTTTTACCTGGTTCATGTGGGTAAGCACATCCGTATCGAGCAATCGGAGGGCAGCCTGGTTGTGCTGCAGGATGTTGTCGTGGTCATCCACCACCAGGATGCCCGTATCCACCGCATTCAGAATCTGCTCGTAATATTTCTCCCGATCCATCTGCTCCTCTCTCGTATATTGCAGGAAGAGTTTGATTCGGTTGAGGGATTTGTGCAGGATCTTATCCTCCTTAAACCCCTTCTCCGTAGGAAAGTTGAAGGAGAAATCCCCATTATCTATCGCATCAAAAAGGAAGGTTACCTTCTTGATGTTGCGGCGATAGTGGCGGTAAAGGCGAATGTAACCCACTACAGCAACGAGCAAAAGCACAATAATAATCACCTTATTAATATCCATACCTCAAAAACTATAGAATTCTTCACTCTTCACTTTTTGTTTTTCACTTAAATTCCGTATCGCTTAATCTTATTGTAAAGCGTCTGGCGGGAAATGCCCAGTCTTGCGGCTACCACCGACAGGTTTCCTTCACATTCCCTGATGGTTTTCTCTATCATTCGGCTCTCCATCTCGTCGAGCGTCTGAACCTCTTCCAGGGGCTTCTCTCTTCTCTGCTGGTTTCCGCCGTCAATATCTTCGGCAGAAATCATTCCGCCGTCAGATAGAATCACGGCTTTCTCGATGGCGTGCTGAAGTTCACGGATGTTGCCGTACCAAGGCAAACTGATAAGTTTTTTCTCTGCTTCTTCCGAAAGACGGAGATTCACCTTATTATATAAATCGCCATATTGACGGAGGAATCTTTCTGCCAATGGAACGATGTCTGATTTTCTTTGTCTCAGGGCAGGCAATTCCAGATGGATGGTGTTGATGCGGTAGAGCAGATCTTCTCTGAATTCGCCATCGTTTACCATCTGCTGCAGATTGCGGTTGGTGGCGCAAACCAGTCGTACGTTGATGGGAATCTGCGTACTTCCGCCCACTCTTACGATGCTTCTGCGTTGCAGGGCGGTAAGGAGTTTTGCCTGAAGACCATAGGATAGGTTTCCTATCTCGTCCAGGAAGATGGTACTGCCGTCGGCAAGTTCAAACTTGCCCGGTTTATCCACCTTGGCATCAGTAAAAGCACCCTTCACATGACCGAAGAGTTCGCTCTCGAAAAGGGTTTCCGTAATGGCTCCCATATCCACAGGCAGCATCTTTTTCCCACATCTTGTGGATAAACGGTGTATTTCGTTGGCTAACACCTCTTTACCTGTTCCGTTTTCGCCTGTAATCAGGATGTTAGCATCGGTTGCGGCAACTTTTTCCACAATGCTTCTCAAATTGTTCATAACTTCGCTATCTCCCCAATACATAGCACTTTGTGCATCTTTTCCACAAAGTTTTCCACCTTTTTTGCCAATAGCGTTATCCACAGCCTTGTTCTTATCCCTAGCCTCTACCAGCGTGCGGATCATCTTCTCGTTTTCAAAAGGCTTCACGATGAAGTCGGCGGCACCTTCCTTGATGCCTGTTACGGCAAGTTGGATGTCGGCATAGGCAGTAAAGAGCACCACTTCGGTTTTCGGGCTGAGGCTCTTGATTTCCCTGAGCCAGTACAGTCCCTCGTTTCCCGAATTGATTCCGCTGGAGAAGTTCATGTCGAGGAGCACCACGTCGGGATGCTCCTCTCTCAGCTTGGCTGGGATGGAGTTAGGGTTGGCGATGGTGATAATGCCATCGAATATGGGTTCCAGCAGCATCCTCACCGTAGTAAGAATGTTGCGGTTGTCATCAACAATCAATATCGTTCCTTGTTTCTTTATCATGGTGCAAAGTTACGAAATATCATCGGAAATGGGTCATTATTGTCTAATTATTAGACGAAAAAATGCCGATAGTGGCGCCAAAAGTTACTTTTTCTGTAGTTTTTGGCACCCTATCGGCATTTATTTATTCCAAATTCTGATTCCTGATGAGGAATTGCTTATTCTAAAAAGGAGAATTACAGTTCTATCGGAACCACTACTTTGATACAGAAGTTGCGCCCCATGTTGTAAACGCCTCTTCTGCCCGTAACCGTGTTTTCCGCCAGATACTTCAGACGGCTCAGGTGGTTCTGGTAAGCACGGTTGGTAATATTCTCGCCCGAAAGATAGAGCGAGAGAAGGCGCTTGCCGTGAAGCTTCACGTCGGTACCGGCATACATATTTAATAAGGTGTAGGATGGCGTGGCGGTCTCCGTATCGTTGGCTGCGAAATAATGGTTCTGGCGAAGATTGCAATCCATCTGCAGCTTGACGAAGAGATGGTCGAAAGTCCTGCCGTTGCAGACAAACTCATATCTTACATCCGAAATCCAACGGGGAGCTGGGGTGAATGGCAGATACTTAGATTCGGATGGCTGATGCAATTGCACGGAGTTGACATACGAGAAAGTGTTGCCGAAGTGCAGATGCTCTACAGGATGGATGTCGATGCTCGCCTCACCACCCAGAATGCGGGCGTCGCCCGAAGTAAACTGATAGGCAGGCGTGTCGTCGATGAGGATAGGCTGATTGTTCTCATCTGCCAACTTCTCGCTATAGATGTAATGGTTAATGCGATTGGCAAACAGCGAGAGTTCTGCCGAAATAATAGACGAAGAATAGTCCAAACCGAGGTCGAATTGCCAGCTGTTCTCAGGCTTCAGACCGGTATTTCCCAATTCGTATCGCTGGGTTCCCTCGTGCACACCATTCGATGATAATTCGCTGATGTTAGGCGCACGGAATCCTCTTGCCAGGTTCAGCTTGATATTGAAATCGGGCAGGATTTCGTAAGCCAAGCCAATGCTTCCGGTTACTCCCTCAAAGCTGCGCTTAAAGGCTTGAAAACGGAAAGAATCCGCTTCGCTGTGCAGGTGGCGATGATCGTATCTGATTCCGCCGCTCAGATTCAACTTGCCTATTTTCTTGCTCACCGTGGCAAACACGCCGTAATCGAAGAGATGATAGGCTGGAATCAGGAACTCTGTTCCCTTGTTAATTGATTGCTGCCACATGCCGTTGACACCTATTGAGAATTTCCAGCCATTCATTTCCGGCGAGAGATAATGCAGGTCGTAATTCACGGTATGGAGCATGAAGTCGAGTCCGCATTCCTTCGGATTCTCTTCCTCCTCAAACTCCTGACGGCGGTTCTGCTGATAACCCAAGAGGAGTTTCAGATTGCCGTCGCCCAGGAACCAGGAATTGTCGAGCACCGCCTTGTAATGGTGAATCTGCTGATAAGGCATCGGTTTGCCGTAACTCTTGGCATCGTAGCCATCCGGAATTTCCAGTTCGCCCGTTTTCTCATCTCTTTCTCCCTCTACGATGCCCGGAGTGAGATGATAATAATCGAGTGTGAGATGCGAATGTCCCTGGCGATAATTCCAACCGAGGAGCTGCGAAAGGGCCTGTTCTCGGAGTGAAGAACCGAAGACATAACCATCGTATTTATTCTTGTAGGCATGCGCCATCTTTCCGCTGTAGCGGGTGTTCCAGACGAATCCGCCCTGGTTGCCGGCAAAGTTGAGCGAATAATCAAAAAGTCCGTTGTTGGTTTGATAACCCGTTGAGAAATTTGCTCTCATGTCGCCCTTGGCAAGGGTAGGAGCGGAGTGGAAGATGAGGACGCCTGCCATCGCATCCGATCCATACATGAGACTTGCCGGACCTTTCAGAATCTCTACGGAATGAACCGAAGCGGGGTCGATTTCTATTCCGTGTTCATCGCCCCATTGCTGTCCTTCCTGTCTGACTCCATCATTCACTACGACCACACGGTTAAATCCCAATCCACGAATCACGGGTTTGGAGATTCCGCTTCCCGTGGTAATCTGCGAAACGCCTGGCTGATGAGCGATGGCGTCGATGATGTTGGTTGAAGGCTGCATTTCGAGTTGGCGGGCAGAAACGAAAGAGATGGGTGCTGGTGACTGTTTGAGCTTCTGGCTGCCAGTCAATCCCGTAACCACCACTTCATTCAGTTTCACGCTCGATTCTGTCAGAGGCTGGTGCTTGATGGAATCGCTGTTTTCCATACCATGAATGCTTGACTTTTCCTTGTTATTATCTGCTCCGTTTATAGCCATAGCAGGGGCTGTTGCCGACGAGCATAGGCTCATCAGCAATATTGATTTCAATATTGTTCTCATTATGTTATTAATTACCTTATTATGTTAATTTTCAATTATTTATAAAAACTGATAATAAGGTGGAGCACGGGTAGATTTTACCCCCTTCGCCCTGCACAGGCAAGGAGAGCAGAAGGCACGGCGAGGGGAGAGATGGAGCACGGTGATGGCAACCCATACCACGAGGGATGGAGCCAGATAAGGTGTGCTTTGCAATTGGCAGAGCACACAGTCGTGCATGGTATTCTGCAGGGCTATCAGATGGCCGTCGTGATGAACATGATGGGCGCAATCTGCACAATAGAAATCTGCATGAGTTCCCTGCGCTTCACCATGATGGTGAAACGTAACGACCAGCAGCATCGGCAGGTAAACCAATAGCAGCAGCCAGGAAATTCGGATTCTCTTATGTGTTATCCTCTGCATTTAACAATATTTATTTTCTGCAATTATCTACAGTCTTCTGATTTTTCCGTTTGCAAAGTTAATCATTTCTTCCTAAAATGCTGCAATTCCCAATTATTTTTGTATTTTTGCAACAAAATTTTTAAAATAGGCGTACCCGATTCCAGGGGGATGTTGTATTATGAACAAAGTAGAATCATAAAAACAAGAAAAAATGATGAAAAGAACGACTTCCCTTATACTGTGTCTTGTCTTGAGCATTTCCCTATTTGCTCAAAGCAGAGGTGTGACCTTTCAGGTGCATAACGAAACGCTTACTTCCGTGTTGAAGAAGATTGAAAAGGCGGGCGAGAAGAATATCCTCTTTGCCTATCAGGCTACTGACCCATATCACGTAACCGCCAATATCCAGGCTAAGCGACAGAAGGAAGCCCTGGAGATGGTGCTGCAGGGGAAACCTTTCTCCTTCGTAGAGCATAACACCTATTTTGCCGTACAATACACGGGCAAGACAACCCGGGTGGAACAGATCAAGGGCAGGGTGGTGGATGAGCACCAGAAGCCTCTGCCTTTTGCCAACGTGGTGTTGATTTCCTCCGTCAGCAAGGCTTATGTGGCAGGTTGCGTAACGGCGGAGGATGGAAGTTTCGTGCTTCCTTATGCCGATAAGGATGTGATGCTGAAGGTTTCGTTTGTGGGCTATAAGTCGCAGACCTTGGCCTGCAAGCCTACCATGCACATCGGTCTGCATCCCGACACCCAGCAGCTGAAGGCGGTAACCATCAAGAGTACCCGCCCCAATGTGGTGTATAAGGACGGCGCCTTCACCACCCTGGTATCCGGTACCATCCTGGGCGAACTGGGCTCTGCAGAAGATATGATCAGCCAGTTGCCTTTCGTTTCGGGTGAAGCAGGCAGTTGGGAAATCATCGGCCGTGGAGCGCCCGAGATTTATCTCAACGGCAGGAAATTGGAGAATCTGAACGAACTCAAGCGATTGAGCGCCAAGGATATTCTGAAGGCAGAAATTGTTACCGTTCCCGGAGCGCAGTATAGTTCCAAGACTAATGCCGTAATCCGTCTGCGTGCCGTTCGCAAGCGCGGACAGGGCTTGAGCGGAAGCCTTTATTCTGAATATATGCAGGGCCGTTATTCGCCTCATGGCTATGAGGATGTGCAGTTGAACTACCGCACGGGCGGACTCGATATCTTCGGCGAAGTGGGAGCGGGATTGGATCGCTCGCACACCACCGCCCATTCCGAAACCCAGCTCCATACCACCAGCGACTGGGAATTCAACAGCCGTAGAACCACGAAAACCCTTGGTGGAGAGATTCTTATGAACGCAGGTTTCAACTATGAGATTTCTGAGCAGCAATCGCTGGGTATGCGCTATGAGACAACCAACATGATAGGTAACAACTACACTCACAGCTGGGGAGCTACCGATGTGTGGGAGAATGGTAAACTGACGGAAAGCATGGGCGTAGATCTGTTTTCGAAAAGCAAGCCCCATTGGTCGCATAGCGTGAACGCCTATTATAATGGCGATTTCGGCAAATGGAACATCAATTTCAATGGCGACTTCTATAATAAGGTGAGCCAGAGCACCCAGACGGCGATAAACGACGGACAGCTGGATGCGGAATCAGAGAGCAAGGTGAAGAGTAATCTCTATGCTGCCAAGCTGGTGGTGTCGGGACCTTTGTGGAAGGGTAGGCTTTCCTTCGGAACGGAAGAGATGTTTACTAACCGCCACAACGACTTCACCCAGAGCGGCTTTTCTGCCGATGCCTTCAACCACATCCGCCAGTCTATCTATGCCGGATTCCTGGAGTATTATCTGAACATCGGACACATGAACTATGGAGCCGGTTTGCGATACGAATACCAGAAAACCGATTATTACGAGAAGGATGTGCTGCAGGCGGAACAGAGTCCCAGCTACAGGGATTGGATTCCATTTGCATCCATCGGCTACAGCAAGGATAATCTGAATCTTGCCTTCTCCTATCGTCTGAACAAGTACAGTCCTATCTACGTCATGCTTCAGAGCAGCATCGACTACGACAGCAAGTACGAGTACAAGTCCGGTGACCCTCATCTCAAACCTCAGAAGCAGCACAGTTTCAACCTGTCGGGCAATTACAAGTGGTTGTCGTTCATGGCTTACTACAACTATGTACTTGATATGTACATGACCTGGTACAAGCCTTACGACGAGGTGAATCATCCGAGTGTGCTTTTGCAGACGATGGCTTCGGTGCCTCATTCCTACTATTGTGGAGCCAATATCCGTGTGGCGCCTTCGTTTGGAATCTGGTATCCTAACCTCACGGCGAGTGTCTTCTACGGTCATGATAATGTAGATCATCTCAATATCCCCGAGTTTGGCAAAAACCAGCCTCAGTTTACATTCAGCATGAACAACAATCTGAGGCTTCCCCACCGGTGGTTCATGAATCTTTCGGGCAATGTCAGCACGAGGGCGGAGATGGGAATCGGAAGGAGGAAATGTACGGGCAACATGCAGTTCCGGGTTTCCAAGAATTTCATGAAGAATGATGCCCTCAAGGTGATGTTTGTAGTGCAAGACCTCTTGCATACAGGATATTATTATTTCGAGGCAAACGGCACGCAGTCGCATCGCACGTTTACCCGATATGCAGATAATCAGAAAATTCTTATGAATGTGAGATACACATTCAATGCAACAAGAAATAAATATAAAGGTAGTGGCGCAGGACAGAGCGAAAGACAACGACTTTAAGCAGCTATTCCTGGAAATGTATCCTCGATTGGTGCGTTATGCCGTGTCCCTTTTGGGAGACAGCAACGAGGCCCGTGACGTTGTGGGAGATGTTTTCGAGAAGGCGTGGAACCAATTCTCCTCCTTGCAGATGGAAACAAGGAGGAGCTGGCTCTACGCATCGGTGAGAAATGCCTGTCTCAACTGGCTCAAGCACCAGCAGGTGGAACAGACCAATGTAGAGGCGCTGATAGAGGCCACCCGGTATGATATGAGTACCCAGTATGAGGAGCACGAGCGCCTGCTGCAACAGGCGGAGCAGATTGCGAGGGAGCTGAAGGAACCCACCTGCACGATACTCCGCCTCTGCTATTTCGAGCATCTCACCTATCAGCAGGCAGCCGACAGGCTGGGCATCAGTCCCAACACCGTAAAGAAGCATATTTCCAAGGCACTCACCATCTTGCGCGAGCGAATGAAGCATACAAACATAGAGAATTAGGAGGAAAAATCATGAATAAGAATCAAGATCAAAAACTGGATTATAGAATGGATTCTGTATCAGAAAATGTTTCTGAGAATGCTTCTGAGAAAGTTTCAGAAAATGTTTCTGATGCCCGGCTTTCCCAGATATTCGGGGAAGCCCTGGGCGATGAGCCTTCGAAGGAAGAAACGCTGGCAGCTTGGGAAGCTTTCGAGAAGAAGCATATTTCTTCAGAGAAGGAACATCTACAGAAGGCAGAAGATGAATTGTCTGGGAAAAAGATAGAGAATGAAATCGGAGGAGAATCTTCATCCAGAAAGATTTCCAAAGCCCGAATCCTGGCTTGGATTACTGCCTCAGTTGCAGTAGCGGCAAGCCTCTTCCTTTTTATTTTCCGTTCATCCCAGGAGATTTCTCAGCCTACGGAGTTCTCCATGGAACTTTTCTCGGAGGTCACTTCTCCCAAGCAGGTGGAGCAGACCCTGAGCGATGGCTATTGCGTGGTTTCTACCCCGGCAGCAACCACCACATTGGTAACGCTGAGCGATGGTACCAAGGTGATGCTCAACGCCAATTCTACGCTCGAATATCCTGCATCTTTCGATGATGCAGAAGTCCGGGAAGTCCGTCTGAAGGGCGAGGCTCATTTCGAAGTAACCAAGAATCCTCATCGGCCTTTCGTGGTAAAGGCAGGAGAGATGCAGACGCAGGTGTTAGGTACCGTATTCGATGTGAAAGCCTATCGCAAGGATGCCCCAAAGGTAACCCTGATGCAGGGCAAGGTGAAGGTGAGCAATGCCGATACGGAAGTGGAAATGCGCCCAGGTCAGACTGCCACGCTTCAGGCGGATAAGATTGTGGTGTCTAAGGCTTCCCCTTCAGCCTCCGACTGGCTGGAAGGCGATTTCGATATGGATCAGGTTACGCTGGCAGAAGCGATGAGCGACATCGGAGCCTGGTACAACAAGACCGTAGTCTTCCAATCCCAGGCGAATATGGATAAGCTCATCCACTTCCGCTTCTCCCGCAGGGCAAGCCTGCAGGAAATCATCACGGCGCTGAACGAGATGGGTGTGGCAAAAGTCAGAATAGAAAAGGGCAAGATCATGGTGCTTTGAGCCATGGTCTTGCCCCTTTTCCTATTCCATCAAAATCGATTCCTGCAATCGGCTGCAAATGTAGAAAGTTTCCTTCTAAAAAGGAAAGAAATCGGCAATTATTTCCTTTTGAAAAGGAAAGTTTGTTCTTTCTTTATCCCAATCTTGTATTTTTAATTCAAGTTTCGCATTTCTGAGGGAACATTTGTAATTTTGCTCATGGCTTTGAGCTTTGAGTAATATTAAAAAACTATGGAATATCCGCCGAATTACGTCACTTTATTTGTGCCCTGATCCGGCTCAGACTTGCCTGTGTTATGCCTAAATAGGTAGCAATGTTTCCCAACGGCAACCGTTGCAACAACTCGGGTTCTTTCTCTAACAACTCTTTGTACCGTTCCGAAGCAATGGCGGACAACATGGAAATCAGCCGTTCCTCGGTGGCAAGCAATTCCATCTCCGCATAACGCCGACCCCAATTGGCAATATGCAAGTCTTCCGTAAACAATTCTTTCAGCTTTTTCTTCTTCAATACGTATAAGACAGAATCTTCCATCAGCTCCATCGTCTCATATCCCGGCTCATCGTTCACGTATCCTTTCATGGAAACAAGGGTCGCTCCTTCCTTGCCAACCCAAAAGGTGATTTCTTTCCCGTCCACCGAAGTGTAAGCGCGGACAATGCCGTTCTTGATAAAAAAGATATCCTTTTCTATCTTGCCGTTTTCCAACACGCGGAATCCTTTGGGGTACGAAACCTCACTCAGGCATTGCCGCAATCTATCCAAAGACGCATCCGGCATGGCATATCTTTGATTGATGATTTCCTTTATATCCATAACTCATTGTTGTATTTGGTGTGCAAAATTATAAAATTGCACATAAAAACGGAAATGAACGGCTGTTTTTTTGCAAATGTAAAATCAGTTTTTACCAAATGAAAAAAGCAATTAGAGATTATTTACTTACTTTTGCACCTGAATTTAATAAATCATAGTTATGAATTGGATAATCTTATTATTGGCAGGATTGTTTGAGGTGAGCCTTACATTCTGCTTGGGTAAAGCGAGAGCTGCGTCAGGACTTGTTTTTTATCTGTGGGGTAGCGGCTTCTTGGCTTCCACAGTATTGAGCATGACCCTGCTTGCCAAGGCGGTTCAGACTTTACCTTTGGGAACGGCATACGCCATTTGGACGGGTATCGGGGCGGTCGGCACGGTCTTGATAGGGATATTCGTCTTCAAGGAGCCGGCCTCTCCCATCCGTCTTTTCTTTCTGTTCACGCTTATTGCTTCCCTGATTGGATTGAAAATCGTGTCATATTGAAAGGAGGCAGAAGATGAAGTATGAATTGAGGGAGAACCAAGGCATTTCGGCGCCTCTGCTGGCGCTGCTGGCAGTCGCTACCGGGCTTTCCGTTGCCAACTGCTATTATAACCAGCCTCTGTTGGGCAGCATGGCTAAGGATTTCGCGGTAAGCGATTTTTCTGCCAGCATGGTGGCGACATTGACCCAGATAGGCTATGTGGCAGGGCTTGTATTGGTCATTCCGCTTGGCGACCTGGTTTCACGAAAGAGACTGATATTGACCAATTACATCGTTTCTTCGTGCGCCTTGCTTGCCATAGCACTCGCCCCGAACATCTACTGGGTGTGGGGCGCATCCTTGCTTGCCGGGGCATCTTCGGTCATGCCGCAGTTCTTCATTCCGTTGGTGTCGTATAATTCAGCTCCGGACCACAAGGTGCGCAACGTGGGGATTATACAGTCCTGTTTGCTCATAGGCATTCTTGGGTCACGGGTATTCAGTGGTTTTCTCGCCGATATATGGGGATGGCGTTCTGTCTATTTTGTGGCTTGCGTGTTTATGCTTGGGTGTTTTCTGATGATTCACAAAATGCTGCCCGTGTTGCCTGCCCGTTCACGAGAAAGTTATGCAGGGCTGTGGAAATCCTTGTTGCGCCTACTTTCCAAATACCCGTACTTGCGTATCGCGTCGTTGAGGGCGGCATTGGCTTATGGCTCGTTCTTTGCCTTGTGGAGTTGCCTTGCTTTCCGAATGAAGCAAGAGCCTTTCTTTGCAAGCGACGATATTATCGGAGCACTCGGTTTGTGCGGATTGGCAGGTGCATCCACGGTGGTTTTCATCAGCGGATATATCCAAAAGTATGGCGCAAGATTCTTCTCTATTGTCGGAGGATGCGTCATCCTGTTTGCATGGTTGTTGGCATTTTGGGGAAATGACAGTTACTTGTGGATGATAATCGCCATCCTCTTGATTGATGCCGGAATGCAAAGCGTCCATCTGTCAAATCAGACCAGTGTGGTCGCTCTTGACGCATCCGCCATCAACCGGGTCAATACCGTTTATATGACCATTTACTTCTTGGGAGGTTCTACCGGTACATTTGTTTCAGGTCTATTCTGGCAACATTATGGATGGACGGGTGTGGTAGGGGTAGGAGTTGCCTTTACCGCAGCTTCCTTGCTTGTTAATTGCTTCAACTCAAAAACGGCATAAGGGTGGATGCCAAATATTCTTTCTGCTTGAATATAGTAATGCAGACTATATGGCGCCAAAAGATGGTTTTATCATCCGTCCAATCAAGAAGATGGATAATGCTTAAATGCAAATGCAGAAATCTCGAACTATGCTGCTACGCATAACATCACGGATTGGGTTGTGGAGTGAGAAATGCCTTCCAGAGAAGAGGGGATTTTCTCGGGGCTGCGTTCCGGTTGTTCCAATTGTTCCAGTTGTTCCAATTAATTTTGAGTGGGTTTATATCTTTTGCTTGTCCTTTTTCTTTGCTTCTTTATATTATATAACTTATTAATTATTAATATATATAATATATATAAATATATATAAAATAGGGGTAGGTGGGATATGCTAAAAAAATAATTGGAACAACTGGAACTGGAACGCTTCCTCTTTTTCTAGAAGGCTTATTATCAGATAGTTAATAAAAAAATGGCATTCCAATTAATTGGAAGCAGTCTCAGTCTCAGTTGTCTCAGTAAAAAAATAAGGGGGTATCATTTTCCCATTTTTCTCTTTCTTTCCTTTTTGTTGTTTTTGTAACTTATTGATTATTAATTAATTATATATAAATATATAATAGATATATAAGAATAAAAGAAAAAGAGGGGGTACTTGAAAAATAACTGAGACAACTGAGACTGAGATTTTTGATGCCTTTAACTGAAATCAAAAACAATTCTAACTCCCTATCAAGCAGATGTTTATGTGGATGGTATTCGTGCGTCTAAGTTTGTCACCTTCTGCTCGTAATCAGAAAAAAGAAAATATTTCTTCCAAAAAAGGGGCGTTTTTCGGGATTTTATTCGTATTTTTGCCCTGTCGTTTGATACGATTTCAACAAAAACAATTCAAAACCTAAAAAAATAGTTGGATTATGAACATATTTAAAAAGCTATTTGGTGGGCAAAAGACTACTGAGGAAGTGAAACAGGAGAAGGAAAAGGGCTTCGACATGGTGAAATATGATGGTGTGCGTGCTCTCAGAATGCACCAATTCGACCTTGCTGCCAAGTTTCTGGAACAAGCTCTGCAGCTGAATGCTGAAGATCTGGAATGCCGCGACTATCTTTCTCGTGCCTACATCTCGATGGGCAACCTGCAGCAGGCTTACGCCCAGTTGCAGAAAATCTCGGAGGCACAGCCCGACAACGTGGCGGTGTTGCTGCGTATGGCGGATGTGGCGTATATGATGGAGGATTATATCGCCATGACGGATGTGTGCGACAAGGCTCTACAGCTGGATGCAGAGAATGTAGAGACGTATTTCTTCTATGCCAGAGCCTGCAGAGGGCTGGGCGACGCAACCCGTGCCGTGTCGATGCTGACAGAGGCGATAGGCAAGCGTGATGATTTCTATGCCGCCCGATTGCTTCGTGGCAGCATCCTGTTGGATCAGGCTCAGCTTTCCGAGGCAGAACTCGATGCAACTTTCCTCTATGAGCATATTCCGGGCAACGAGGATGTGCTGTTGCTGAAGGCTCGTGTAGAGAAGGCGCAGGGAAAGATGGAGGAGGCTGAACAGACCTATGGTAAGGTGATGGAGGTAAATCCTTTCTCTATTGATGCGTATCGCGAGCGCAGCGAGGTTCGCAGAAGTCTGGGTGATAGTGCCGGTGCTGCCGAGGATGAGGCTGCTGCCAAGGAAATGGGTGCCGAAATTCCGGAACCATCAGAAGGAATAGAGCAGAAAATCAAGGAAAAAATGCAGCAGATGGACCCCTATAAGGTTTTCCATAACGAATACTGAATAATAGAATTTCATCTTTCTAACTGGGAAAAAATATTTTCCCAGTTAGAAAGATTATTTTTTATAACTACAAGTCGTCGTTCTATCTGATACCATTATCTCTATCGCTATTGTTTAGCTTACGGCTGCCTGTATGGTATTTGCGGCCATGACTGAAGTTGAAGCTTGCAGCAAAGACAAGCATGTTGCCCTGGTCAGCAAGGCGTACCTTGTTCTTCTGCTGCACATACTTGTTGAAAAGTTCATCCTTATACACGCAGCCATGAGGATAGAATACGAATAATCCGAGAACGCCAAACTGCCAGTTCTTATAACTGTAGGTTACGGCAAGATTGGAGGTTGGCTCTCCGCCGTTTGTCTTTTCTCCCCAAAAACTCTTTTCCACCTTATAGGCACCATAGCCAATGTTCCAATTGCCCGTCATGTACCGAATTTCTGCTCCATAACTGAAGTAATTGAACTCGTGGGAATAATCCAAACCCTTTGTATTGACATTCTGATACTCGCACATAAGGTTCAAATCCAGATGATCCTTGATGAGGTGAACTTCAGGAGTCAACAGCAGGTGCTTGTAATCATGACTCTTCTGATTCTCCGGTTTGCTCACAAAGAGATAAGAGCCATCCTCCCGCTTTTCGGGCAAGATAGAAGTAGCTATAGGCTTGTCGTAATACGTCCAGTTTCCCTCCAGGTACACAGACATCAGCGGAATGTTCCAGGAAGCCGACAAGGTATTGTTGTAGCCGGTAAATGGCTTCAGACCGCTATTGCCGTCACGCGCCTCAAAGCTGTTGGAATATTGGCGCAACTCGCTCAAGTCGGAAAGGCTTGGGATGTCTGACGTGATTTTGCTGCTCCATTTAAAACTCAGACGGTCGCTAGCCTTTGCCTGTAAAGTTACCTGTGGTCGAAACAGCCATTTGCTGTATCCGTTCTCCCCCTGATGGATGGAAGACCTGGTTGCGCCAACTCCCACCTGATAACTGAACCACTTCTGCTGTCCCTGTAGCTGGGTGAAAAGATAGAGATTGCTGTACTTCAATTCCGTATCAGCATTACTGCTTCCCACATAGATGTTATCTGTGTGGCTGATATTATATTGTCCACCTACCGATAAAGCCATCTGTTTCCAGTTCTTGCTGTATGTTCCTTCACCAATAAGAGAGCGCTTTCTACCAGTTGCATCATAACTGTAATCGGTCAGCGGAGCGTTCTTTACAGATTCATCCGGCGATTTGTTGAACGTATATTCCCTCATACGATACTGGTAATCTGTGCCGATGTAAGTACCCACCAGGTTCAGAGCCAGGTTCTGGTCATGGGGCATGTTGAGCGAATAATAAATGTCCAGAGATGGAATCTGCTCCAGCATTTTTCTGTTGTTTTGCAGATATTGATTTGCCTTGCCGCTTTCCTGATAAAGCTGGTTCATGCCTCTCACAGGACTGTTGTGATTGTAGAAATTCAACCGTACATTCAATGTATATTTGTCTGGCTCACTAAGATTATAACCCAACTGTACATTATTGGTGGTGTATAGGAACGGAGAATCATAACCTAAATAATTGCGATGTAGAGTTTCTCCTGTGGGCAGATGATAAGTACCGAGACTCTCATAGCTTCGTTCCTCTACCGAGCGATAGGAGAAACTGTAGTTGATGCTGAATTCCGATTTCTTCACATTGTATTTGAAATAACCGTCGCTATTATTGAAACCTGCCTTGGTGCCTTGCATCGTAGAAACTCCGCCCACATAACCGGCATAGCGTCGGCGGACCTGGTAGTTGATGACTGCATCCAGATTGCTGTCTCCATATTTGAGTCCTGGAACATTGATGAATTCCACCTTTGTAACTTCATCCGGCTGCAAAGCCAATACATCTTGCATGCTAGCCTTGACATCGTTGATGCGTATTTGCACATCTCCGCCCTTTAATGACAGAACTTTGCGTTCTGCTCGATTTACGATAATGGTAGGCAAAGACAAGTTGTCCAACAGATCATAACCATTGGAAGCCGTTTTCACCTGCTCTTTTGTAGGGAAGATGATTTGTCTATCTACTTTTTCTACAACCCTTGCGGCTTCAACGGTCACACCTTTCAACAGGTATGAATTCGCCTGCATCCTCACATTTCCGATGC